>DATEJJ010000020.1:0-15075 GCA_035278125.1 Rugosimonospora sp. | reverse complement strand
CAGGAGCTGCTGGCCCTGCACCCGGCCCGGACCGGCTGGACCGGGTCCTCGGCGACCCTCGGTGGCCTGTACGAGTTCCCACCCGGGCAGGACGTCACGATCGTCTGCGCGCCGGTCCCCCAGGAACTGCTCGACGCCATGCCCTACGCGAACCCCGATGACCCTGACCACATCGAGCTGTACCGCTATGCCGACCTGGACGCGCTGTTCGAGCTGCAGGGCCATGTCCGGGCGGCCAACCCGGCGAGCAGGGTGGTCGCCCACCTCAGCACCGAACTGACGCGGGACGACTACACGGCCCATCTGGTGGTTCTGGGCGGCGTCGACTGGAACGAGTTGACGCGGCTGCTGCTGCAGGAGGAGGTGCGGACATCGGTGCAGCAGATCCCCTCGGCCCAGGACCCGCAGGGCTCCGGTTTCCTGGTAGTCGACCAGGGCGGGTCGTGCACCTTCCGGCCCCGGCTGCGCGGCGGCCGGCTCGTGGAGGACGTGGCGTACGTGCTGCGCGCGCCGAACCCGTACAACCATCTCATGACCTTGACCATGTGCAACGGCATCTACGGCCGCGGAACCTACGGCGCGGTCAGGGCGTTGACCGACACGCGCTTCCGGGACCAGAACGAGCAGTACCTCCGCCAGCGTTTCCCCGGGGCCAGCACCTTCGGGCTACTGACCCGCGTGCATATCGTCGGCGGTAAGGCCGTGACTCCGGATTGGACGCAGGCCGATATGCGACTGCACGAGTGGTCCGTCGAGTAGGCTCCTCTGGGCATACCCGACCCGAGCGGCTGGTGGCATGACTGAGCTACTCAACCCAGCGTCCACCCAGGACGCTCCCGCTGTGGATCACCACTCGTCGCACCGTAGCCTGCTGCACCAACCGGCCGTACCGGCGGAGCACGCCGCGGCCGTCGACGCGATCGTCGTGCCCACCGCCCGGCGCCTGGAGCACCTGCGGGCCGCGCTCGCCTCGGTGCGGGCCCTGGGCTGCCCGGTGCTGGCCCTGTGCAGCGGTCGGGCAGAGCCGCGCCACGTCGTCGAGGCCGCACGTGACCTGGAGGTGCAGGCGTACGCGGTGCGGATGCCGGCGAGGCCGCCGCTGCCCCGGTTCGGGACGACCGCCCAGCCGATCGTGCGTACCATCGGCATCACCGCGGACACGTCGGCCAAGCGGAACCTCGGCCTGCTCGTGGCGCGCATGGCCGGCCTGCGGCGCATCGTGTTCCTGGACGACGACATCGTCGACATCCGGCCGCAGGAACTGCGCGACGCGGCGTACCTCCTCGACACGTACGAGGCGGTCGGGCTGCGCAACACCGGGTACCCGGACAACTCCGTGGTGTGCCACGCGTACCGCGCCACCGGCGGTGCCCAGGGAACGTTCATCGGCGCCGGCGCGCTCGCGGTACGGGTGGACGCCGGTACCGGCTTCTTCCCCAGCCTGTTCAACGAGGACTGGCTGTTCCTCTTCGACGCGCTGCGGCAGGGCAGGGTGGCGGTCACCGGTACGGTCGCGCAGCAGAGCTTCGACCCGTTCGCGACACCGCACTCGGCCCGGTTGCAGGAGTTCGGCGACTGCCTCGGCGAGGGCCTGTACTGGCTGCTCGACCTCGGCCGCGATCTCGACGACGCGAGCCTGCGGTTCTGGGCCGACTTTCTCGCCAAGCGCCGGCGCTTCATCCGGGAAATCATCGTGCGGCTGACCCGGGACGGTGCCTCGATCGAGGGCAGCGACCGCATGGTGGAGTCGCTCAAGGCGGCGAGCGCGTACCACCACCGCTTCGGTCCGCAGGACTGCGTGGACTACCTGGCCGCGTGGGCGGCGGACCGTCGCATGTGGACCCAGCGGCTGGGCACCGAGGACATGCCGATGGCCCTGGACACCGCCCTGAAACGGCTGCGGCTCAACCACTTCTCGACCGAGCATGGCTACCCGCCCGCCGTCACGGTATCCCTGCCGCAGCCGCCGTCCAAGGCGTCACGCCCGCCGTACCGGCCGCGGCAGGACAGCACCGGCCCCGGGCGGGACCGGCTGCGCCAGCTGTCGCGCGGGCTGGGGCAGCTCCCGCACTGGCTGGGCCGACGCCGCCACCGGCTGGGACGGTTGTCCTACAAGGCGTTGTGGGCGATCGGGTTCGCGCCCAAGCCCAACTGGAACCTGGCCGACTATCCACTGTTGATAGACCGCACCCCGGCCGGCAACTGACCGGCGGATCAGGGCTTCCGCGCGACCCCGCCGACAAACGTCAGATACGTGTCCGTCTGGTCCGGCCGCTCCTCGGTATCCGGTCGCCAGTCCGCCAGCGGTACCAGGCCCGGGTCGACCAGGGGAAGGTCGCCGAAGTACGCGAGAATCTCCTCCTGCTGGCGCCACCGGCCGGTACCGAGCGTCTGGTTGAAGACCCGCTCGACATCGCGCGCCTTCGCCGATACCTCGGGGTGGGCGAACCCGGGATCGCGGAAGTGTGAAATCGCCAGGTAACTGCCGGGCGGCAGCGCGTCGCGCATCGTCGCCGCGATCCGCGCCGGGGCCTCGTCGTCGTTGACGTGGTGCAGGATCCCCAGCATCAGCAGGCCGATCGGCCGGTCGAAGTCCAGGCGCTCGCGCACCGTCGGGTCCCCCAGGATCGCCTCCGGGTGCCGGACGTCGGCCTGGATGACGTTGGTGGTGTCGTTGTCGCACAGCAGGGCCCGGCCGTGGGCCAGGACCATCGGGTCATTGTCCACATAGATCACCCGGATCGTGGGGTCGACCAGGTGTGCGATCTCGTGCACGTTGCCCTGGCTGGGCAGGCCCGACCCGAGGTCCAGGAACTGCCGGATACCCACCTCGCCGGCCAGGTAGCGCACCACCCGGCGGAGGAAGGCGCGGCTGGCCCGGGCGGCCTCGGGGCCGTCCGGAGTGATCTCCAACGCCCGCTGGCCGGCCGCCCGGTCGACCGCGAAGTTGTCCTTGCCGCCGAGCATGTAGTCGTAGACGCGGGCAATGCTCGGCCTGTTGATGTCAACGCCCGGGGGTGCCGTCTCGTCGAGAGTCACTCAGCGTCCTCCCTCACCTGCGTACCGCGGTCACGAGTGGAACGCTAGCCAGCCTAGGTGGCCGTTCGGCCGGGGTCGATACCGGGTGCGGTCGCGCCGCCCTCATCAGGCCAGGGACAGGAACAGCTTCTCCATCTGTTCGAGGTCGACGCCGCGCTCCTTGCCGTCGGCCTGGTCGGTGACGCACTGCCGCAGCCCGCTGGCGATGATTTTGAAGCCGGCCCGGTCGAGCGCCCGGGACACCGCGGCGAGCTGCGTGACCACGTCGGCGCAGTCCCGTCCGGCCTCCAGCATGGCGATCACGCCGCGAATCTGGCCCTCGGCCCGGCGCAGGCGCTTGACCACGTCGCCGACCGCGTCCTCGGCAATCTGCATGCCGCCTCCCTACCCCTTGCAACACCTCCGCGGAGGATACACCCGGGGGTATGCGCCCGGCCGTGTGACCTTGCCGACCCCGTGCGGGTTGACACCGCCGGGCACCGTCCGGCTACCGTTGCTATACCCATAGGGGTATGGGTATCGAAAGGGGAGGCTGGATGTCCAGAGCAGAGATCGGGCTGAGCGCGTTCGCCGCCGCACGCGCCACCGGCGCCAGGGTGATCGACGTCCGCGAACCGGACGAGTACGCCGCCGGGCACGTGCCGGGCGCCCTGCTCGCCCCCATGGCCCGGCTGGCGGAGGTGCGGGCGCAGCTGCCACCGCGGGAGCCGGTGTACGTGATCTGCGCCTCCGGCAACCGCAGCAGGGCGGCCGCCGCCTTCCTGGCCCAGCTCGGCATACCGGCGTACTCGGTGACCGGCGGGACCGCGGCGTGGGCGCGGGCCGGCCACCCGGTCGCGCACGGCGGCGGCGAGTGCCTGGTCTGAGGGGGTGTGGTGGCAAATATCGTCGCGCTGGACACCCCGAGTCTCGGGGACCGCAGCTACCTGGTGCACGACGGGTCGGTCGCGTTCGTGGTGGATCCGCAGCGCGACATCGACCGCGTCCTCGACGCGGCCCGGGAGTCCGGCGTGCGCATCACGCACGTGTTCGAGACGCACCTCCACAACGACTACGTCACCGGCGGGCCCGCACTCGCCCGGGCCACCGGCGCGGCGTACCACATCAACGCCGGTGACCCGGTCACGTTCGCGCGGACGGGCGTACGCGACGGGGACGTCGTCGAGGTCGGGCCGCGGATGCGCGTACGGGTCGTCGCGACGCCGGGGCACACGTTCACGCACCTGTCGTACGTGCTGACCGAGGTCGATCAACCGGTCGCGGTGTTCACCGGCGGATCCCTGCTGTACGGCGCCGTCGGCCGGCCGGACCTGCTCGGTCCGGAGCACACGGACGCGCTCGCGCACCACCAGTACGCCTCGGTCCAGCGGCTGGCCCGGGAGCTACCCGACGAGGCAGCGGTCTACCCGACGCACGGCTTCGGCAGCTTCTGCTCCGCCAGCCAGAGCGAGGCACCCGCCGCCAGTATCGGTGCCGAACGGCGCGGAAACCCCGCACTGGCAGGCTCCGAATCGTCCTTTGTGGACACTTTGCTGGCGGGGCTGGACGCCTGGCCGGCGTACTACCGGCACATGGCGCCGGCCAACGCCGCCGGTCCGGCCGCACCCGACCTGAGCCCGGTCGAGCGGGCCACGGCCGGGCAGATCCGCGCTCGCATCGATGCCGGCGAGTGGGTCGTGGACCTGCGCCACCGGGTCGCCTTCGCCGGCGGTCACCTCGCCGGTACGGTCAACGTCGGGCTGGATGGCGCCTTCGCGACGTACCTGGGCTGGCTGATCCCCTGGGGCACCCCGGTGACCCTGCTCGGCGAGGCGCCGGCCCAGATCGCGGTGGCCCAGCGGGAACTGGTCCGTATCGGCATCGACCGGCCCGCCGCGGCCGCCACCGGTACCCCCGGAAAATGGGCCGGCGGCCGGGGGTTGGCGACGACGACGCGCGCCACCTTCGCCGATCTGGTCCAGGCTCGGCGCCGCCGCGGCACCGTCGTGCTGGACACGCGCCGGGTGCTGGAGTGGCGCGCCGGGCACCTGGCCGGGGCGGTGCACATCCCGCTGCACGAGCTGGCCGGGCGCATCGACGAGGTACCCGGCGGCGAGGTCTGGGTGCACTGCGCGAGCGGGTACCGCGCGGCGATCGCCGCCTCGTTGCTGGCCGCCGCGGGCCGGCGGGTGGTGCATGTCGACGGCGACGTCACCGGCGGCGTCACCGAAGACGTCCGGCCGCGCCGTCCGTGCTGAGCGGGTGCCGGCGGGATCGCGGGTCAGTGTGCGGAGCTTCGGGCGCGCGCTGATCCGGTCGCCGGGCTCGCGGTCGGCGCTCCGCTGCGCCGCCCGGCCCAGACCCGCCACAGGGTGCCCGGCGCGAGGAGCTTCTGCGGCGGGCTGAGGAAGTTCGCCACCTTCAGGAACGTCTCGCCGAGGACGGTATCCACGGTGGCCGCGCGGTGCAGCCGCGGCAGGTACGCGTTGAGGATCCTGATGCGCCGGGTACGCGGACCCGCCACGTGCGGGAAGCGCAGGTCGTTGCCGACGGTGATGGCCCACGGTACGTCGATGATCCGGTTGACGCCCTTGAAGTACCGCCGGGTCAGTCCCTCCGTACCCGACGCCAGGCAGGTCCGCAGCCAGAGCGCGGCCATCGCGGCGGTCGTCATGCCCTGCCCGTACGCGGGGTTGAAGCAGCACAGCGAATCACCCAGAGCGAGGTATCCCTCGGGCAGCCGGGCGCAGCGCTCGTACCGGCGGCGCACGCTCGGGCCGATCCGGAAGCGGGTCAGGTCGCTGACCGGCTCCGCCGAGGTGACGAGGTCGTACAGTTCGTCACCGGCCAGCCGGGCCGCGAACTCCTCGAAAGCACCAGGCACCGCCGGCGGGACGTCGTCGTTCATGCCGAGCATCGTGACCAGCCAGCGGTCGCCCTCGACGGCGACGGAACCGCTGCCGATCGGGTTGGCCGGGTGGTGCGAGTGGATGATTCCGGAGAAGTCCTGCGCTCCCGGGGCCCGGCGGTACTCGCGGCTGACATACACCAGGTTGGCCCGAACCACGTCCTCGGCGACGAGCGGGTACCCGCACGCCGCCAGCCACACCGGTCCCCGGTTGGACCGGCCGGAGGCGTCGACGACGATCCGGGTGTCCAGTGTGGAGGCAGCACCGCTCCGGCTGATGTGTACGCCGGTGATCCCGCCGTTGTCTTCGCGCAGGCCGGTGGCTTCGGTACCGGCGAGAATCGTCACCTCCGGCATGGCCCGTACCCGCGCGCGCACGTAGGACTCCAGCATCGGCCGGCTCACCAGGAGCAGCCGCAGGGAACTCGGGGCGCGGCGGACCCGGTAGTCGTCGTTGTACCAGACGATGTCGTGCTGCAGGTCCTCGACGAGCGCGCCGCGCTGCACGAGGTCGGCGCCGAGTCCGGGGAGCAGCTCCTCGAAGATCTGGAAACCACGGGCCAGCAGCCCGTGCGTGTGCCGGCTCTGTGGCACGGCGGTGCGGTGTACGGGTTCGACCGGCATCTCGTCCCGGTCGACAATGGTCACCCGCTTGACATGTGTCCGGAGTACGCAGGCGGCCAGCAGTCCGGCGATGCTGCCACCGACGACCACGGCATGGTCCGCGGACGGGATCGGGTTCATACCCGTGCTGCGTTCCCTCGCGTTCCGGCCGAAGCGGGCGCGCGGGCGGAGCGCACGCGGATGGAACAGGATGGAACGCCTCACTCCACAGGCGTCCTGACGGGTGTCCGGCGCCGGCCGGAGGGAGGAACTCATGCGGATCCGAACGGCTGCGGCGGTGCTCACCGGGCTCACGGTCGGGATGGTACCCGTGTCCGCACACGCCAGCGCCCGACCCGCCGCGTGTATCTGGACACAGTGGGGTCAAGGAGCCGCACACGACGGCGCGAGCTGTGTGGCGGGTCAGCGCGGGCTGCACCTGATCCAGCAGCTGACGGTGGATCCGTTCGCGGCGCAGGAGGTGGCCGAAAACCCCGGGGGTGCGCTGGCCGTGAACTATCCGGCGCCGCTGCTCGACACCGGTGGGAACGTCTACGTGCTGCAGAAGGCCGGGCGGTACGTCTCCTGCGACCCGCCGGGCTCCGGCCAGCCGGCACCGTGCGGTTCCGACTCGATAGACCAGCAGGTGTGGACCCAGCGGGCGTACACCTGGCGGCACGGGCAGCTGGCGCCGCGGTGGACGTTCACCTCGGACTGGAAGCCGCTGCCCGGTACCCGGGACGGGCTGTTCCAGGCCGCACTGGCCGGCCGGTACCTGTACATCCCCGGTGCGGAAGGCACCGTCTTCCAGGTGGACAAGGGTACGGGTACGGCGCTGCGCCGGATCAACCCGTTCGGCGCCGTGGTCGATCCGTCCGCATACATCACCGGCGGGTTGACCGTGGACCCGCGCGGCGACCTGTACTACAACGTGGTCACGGCCGGCAGTGACGCACGTAGCTGGCTGGTCAAGGTACCGGTGAACGGTCCTATCCGGACGGTCGACTACCGGACACTCATCCCGGACGCCCCCAAGCCGTCGGACCTCTGCTACGGCACCTTCGCGAACCTGTCGCCGCAGCCCGCCCGCCCGTGGCCGCCGGCACCCCAGCCGGACGGTTCGCCCACGCTGCCGCCGCTGGTGCCGTGCCTGTCGCAGCGGGCCGCCACCAACGTCGCACCCGCGATCGGCCCGGACGGCACGGTCTTCACCGTCAGCCGGGCGCAGAACGCACACACGTCAAACTACGCGTACGTCATCGCGCTGCACCCGGACCTGCGGCTGAAGTGGGCGGCCTCGATGCGCGGCGAGCTGGACGACGGCTGCGGTGTGCTCACCCCGTACGGCACCGGGGCGTCGGACTGCCGGGTCGGCGCCACGCCCGGCGTCGACCCGGCCACCAACCTGCCGCCCGCGGGCGAGGCGCCGGACTTCAACTCCGGCTCCCCGACCGCCCTGCCGGACGGCGGCGTGCTCTTCGGCGCGTACACCCAATACAACGGCTTCCGGGGGCACCTGATGAAGTTCGACGCGGCGGGCCGGTACGCGGGATCGTTCGACTTCGGCGAGGGCATCACGGCCCCGGTGTACCCGCACGACGGCACGTACTCGCTCATCACGAAGAACAACTACTACCTGAGCAACGGGCCGTACTACATCACCAGCCTGGACGCGGGCATGCGCGTCGAGTGGCAGGCGCGGAACACGTCGACCCAGACCTGCGAACGCCAGCCGGACGGCACCGTCACCTGCGCGGACGACGGGCAGCACCCGGACGGGTTCGAGTGGTGTATCAGCTCCCCCGCGTTCGACCGTGACGGCACGCTGTACGGGCTGAGTGAGGACGGGTACCTCTACGCCCTCGACCGGTCCGGCCGGGTACGGGAACGGGTGTTCCTGGGCCGCTCCATCGAGGAAGCCTACACACCCACCGCCATCGACCCGGCCGGTCGCGTCTACGCCCAGAACAACGGCCAGCTCTACGTCCTCGGCCACTGACAACCAACGCCGGCCGGCTACCTCCGGTGCGTGAGCGTCCGGAGTCCGGCGTCGAGGAGTTGGGCGGCGCGGCTCACGTCGGCGGTGACCGCCCGGTGCAGTTGCCTGGGCGTGCGGGCGCGCTCCAGGTGCCGGCGCAGGCTCTCCGCCTGGACCGGCCACAGCCCGAGGAGGGCCCGCGCCGCGATCTGGGCCCGCGGGGTCATCCTGCTGGTCCAGCCAGCCCGTCATCGCGGCCAGCTCCGCGTCCAGGATCCGCAGGCACGCCTCGACCGGTGTCGCCGCCGGGTCGGCCAGGCCGGTACGCAGAGACTCGATCGTGCCGCTCAGGCGGTCCAGAACCAGCGCCTCCTTGGTCGGGAAGTAGTCGAAGACGGTCTTCTGCGAGACACCACACGCCTCGGCGACCCGGGACACGGTGACGGCGTCGAAGCCGTCGGCCATGAACATCCGGGTGGCGGTGTCGGAGAGCTGCTGGCGCATCAGCCACGGGCCAGGGCGGCCGTCCGGTGGGCTTCTCCCCCACCGTCGGCACCCGGGCGGCGCCCGCTTCACCTTCGAGCACACCGGCTTCACCGGGCCGGGCGGGTTCGTCATGGCCAGGCTGCTCGGCGCGGTCCGTCGCAAGATGCTGACGGTCGGTCTGGCAGCCGTACTCGACGACCTCGACGAGACGGGTACGCTACGCGACGGCAGCAGGCTGCGGCCGAAGCCGGCGTAGCTTGCGCCGGTGCCGGAACACCTGGACCGCACCGAATATCCACAGTGGATACTGCAGGGCGAAGGCCCAGCGGAACGCGGGCAGCGCCGGGTGGCTGCCCGCGCCCAGCAGGTCGAGGACCAGGCCGATGCCGAGAATCAGGATGATCGAGGCGGTGAAGCCGCCCACGTTCACGATGCCGCTGGCGCTGCCCAGCTGGCGCGGCGGGTTGAACGAGCGGGCGTAGTCGAAGCCGATCGCGGAGCCGGGACCGTTGGCGGCGAGCGTCAGCACCAGGAGCGCGAGCAGCCACACCGGCGCGCGCCCCGGCCACAGCAGCACGACCGTCCACATCAGAGCGCTGCTGGCGACGATCGAGAGGACCAGCATCGAGCGCTGGTACGGCAGCCGGCCGCACAGGTGACCGATCGCCGGACCGAGCAGTACCGCCACGTTGAGCAGGGACAGCAGCAGCGCGGCGGTACCGGGTGCCAGCCCCTCCCCGTCGACCAGGAACGGGTACCCCCACAGCAGCCCGAAGACCGCGCCGGAGAACTGCGTGGCGAAGTGGGTCCACAGCCCGATGCGGGTACCGAGAAGGGACCAGGCGGCCCGCAGGGTCGGCTCCGGCTGCCTCGGCACGGGGACCGGCCGGGGCGTGTCCCGCAGGCCGACCGCGACCAGCGCCACGGCCGCGAGGCCCACGCCCGCCGCGGCGGCGTAGGTGGCGGTCCAGCCCGCGGCGTGCAGCAGCACCACCAGCGGTACCGCCGAGGCGAGCGAGCCCAGTTGCCCGAGCACCCCGGTCAGCTGCACCATCACCGGGTTGTACCGGGGCGGGAACCAGCGCGCGATGACCCGCAGCGTACTGATGAACGTCATCGAGTCCCCGACCCCGATCAGCACCCGCGCCGCGATCGCCGGCCGCACGTCGTGCGCGAGCGCGAAGGCGAGCTGCCCGACGGCCATCAGCGCGGCGCCGGCGAGCAGTAGCCGGCGCGGGCCGTACCGGTCCAGCAGCAGGCCCACCGGCACCTGCATCGCGGCGTAGACGGCCAGCTGGGCCACGGAGAACATCGCCAGCAGCGCGGCGCCCACACCGAAGCGCTGCGCCGCCTCGATGCCGGCCACGCCCAGCGAGGAGCGGTGGAACACCGCCACGAGGTACGCCGTGGCCGCGATCCCCCACGCGAGGAACGCGCGCCGGGTCGGCCGGGCCTGGACGGCCACCCGCTCCGCGGTGGCGAGGGCGGTCACCGGGCGGGCCGCAGGTGGTTGGCGAAGGTGTCGATGTGCGACTCGACCAGCTCGGTCCAGTGCTCCAGGTCGTCGCCGGACAGGGCCGCCAGCAGGCTCGCGTGGTCGGCCAGGGCGCGCTGCCGGCGCTGCGGCTCCAGCCGCATGCTGGCCACCCCGATGCGCATCTGCCGGTCGCGCAGGCGCTGGTACACGTCGGTCAGGATCCGGTTGCCGCCGGCCTGTACCACCGCCGCGTGGAACTCCCGGTCGGCGGTCATCAGCGCCACCACGTCGTCGCGCTCCTGCGCGGTACGCATCGCCGCCAGCAGCGGCCGCAGCACCTGCACCAGGGCGGCCCGGCGCGCGAACGCCCGCCGCGCGGCGTGCACCTCGACCAGCTGGCGCGCCTCGATGACGTCCTCGATCTCCTGCGCGGAGACCGGCAGTACCAGCGCACCGCGCTTGGGGTACAGCGCGACCAGCCCCTCGGACTCCAGCCGGAGCAGCGCCTCGCGCACCGGGGTACGGGACACGCCCACCGCGGCGGCGATCTCGGCCTCGGTCAGCAGCGCGCCGTCGGCGTGGATCTGTTCGAGGATGGCCTGCTTGAGGTACTGGTACACGCGCGTGGCGGCGGGGAGGACCGGTGTGGGATGCATGATGTATACAAGCTATGCCACGAGCCGCCACCGCCGTACCGCGTCCCAAGATCTGAACTGAGAGCCGCGCCACAGCCGGGTTACGCGAAAATCCCTTACGAAGTGGTGAGCCCTACTGCCCTGCCCGGCGCCGCACCAGCATGATGGGTGCCGCGACCGTGACGTTGGACCACAAATACGACAGGCGGCAGGAGACCCGAATGACGTAGCTTGCGTACGGCGCGAAGTTTGGTTAGCCTACCTTTACTTAGGGTACCCTTAGCGTAGGAGCGGCGCCGTGTGGGACAGCGTTGTGGACGGGGTGGCCAGGTGCGGTGCGGATCTCGACAGCGCCGGACACACCGACACCGGGCACGCCCGCGCGGTACCCGGTGTGGTGGCTAGCAGGGACTGGTACGGCCGTGCGCTGCTCGCCCCGTAGGCGGCTGGCCCGACCGGCGCTCTCAGCAGACGGCGACCGGCTGGCGCGGTGCGGCGCTGAAGTTCTCCTCGTCGTAGAGGATCCAGTTGTTGACGGCGATTTCGTAGATGCGGTGGTGTGCGGCACCGTTCGCCAACCGGTCGGAATCGAGTGCGTGGGCGGCGTTGGGCCACCGGCCGACGTATGCGCCAATCGCCGTCTCGACATTCGTGGTGGGCAGCTCCTTTGCCGTGCCCGAAAACGTGACACCGCGCACGGCTTGACCCAACTCGTCCAAGTCGATTGCGAGTACGGCACCGGCCACCGCCGGACGCTCACGGATGTTCTCGCTGTGCATTCGCGTGGGGCGCGAAATAAACCACAGCCTGTCGGGTCCGAACGAGCTCGCGAACCACAGATTGCTCACGTAGGGTGCGCCTTTGCCGTCCAACGTGGCCAGTTGCATGACCTTGCCGTTGCGCACGTAGGCTTCCAGGAGAGAACGCGTGTCGACCAACTTGGGACTCCTCTGCGCCGGGGGAGTCCGATTATAACGTTCAGCCCGCCACCGGGTACAGGTCATCTTCGCCGGGCCGGCGCGAATGGCGCTCCTGGCGGGTACCGGAAATGCAGCAGCCGTAACAGATTTTCGGCTCGGGCAACCGGAACGCGAGGCAGCAGGTACGCCGCTGAACGGTCAACTGAGGACCCAGTTCGACCAGATCGCTTACGCCGAGCGCGCCCAACACGGTGCTGACAGTCGTGGCGGTGGACGCCATTCCGGTACCGCTCCACAGACTCGCGGTACCGACCAGAGCGTGACACACGCCGGCCGCGAGCGAGCCCAGCAGCGCGCGGCGGCCCAGCCGGACCTCGCTCGTCAACTCGTCCAGCAGCGGGGTGACGTGCTCGTCCAACAGGCTGGTACGCAACTGGGCGAGCAATGCGGCCGCGTCGGACACCACGTGGACACCGGGGACCGGGGCGGCCGCCAACGGATCGTCGGGCAGTACCGCAACCTGAGCGGCGGCGAGTCCCATTTGGACAAACGTCGCCGAACGCGGGAAGCGGACCAGCATATTGGTCGCGGACACGAGCGGTACCCGGCGGGCAACAGCAAACCCGACAACCGCAGGAAGGCTCAACCAGTACGCGTAGTATTTCCAGGCTAGCGTGGCGCATACCGCAGGCGTCCCCCGCCACCGGCGGGAGGCTGCGGTCAGCATTTCCGGGAGGACGCTGACATTCGCGCCGTCACTGGCCGGTGACCAACGTTCGGGGTTGCTGATGACTAGTCCAGGCGGTACACCGTGTACCCACTTCCCGCCTATCCGTGTGCGTACGTCCGCCAATGCTTGCACGATCGGCGCGATCGGATCCATTGTGGACTCGCGCAACACAACCATCGACAGATCGCCTCCCCAAGGGCCCGCAACAACTACGGTACCTGCACGGCGTAGTGAAGATTCTTGTGGCCTTATTAACGAGCGGTGTTTTTGGAGTATGTCGCGTGCGGTACGGGGGCCCCGCGAAATAGTCTCGGCCGGGTGGCGATGACCAGCACACTTCACGCGGATCCGATCGCGCGATCGCTCACCGGATTGGCACCGGAACTGAGCGACGACTACGCAGCGGCACTCCCCCGCGCCACGCAGTTGGTCACGCGGCGGTTGCTGGGCGCGGTGTGCCGGGAACGGTTGGCACCGGTGGCGTGGGCGGGTGGCCGGACGCGGCTGGCCGGCGACTGGTACCGGATGCGCCGGTACGGGTTCGGGCGGATCGAAGTGGACGATCCGGTGTCGGTACCGCTGCGGCGGGTGTTGGGTGCGCTCGGGCTGAACGGCACCGCCGTCGCCCACGAAATGCACGACGCCTGCCGGAACCTGGCGCTCGCGTACGCACGGCGGACCCGCGCCGACGAGACGCTGCGCACCGCGGCCCGGCTGGCGGGTGCGCCCGACCTCCTCGCGCTGGCCGAGCCGCTGCCCGCCGACGAGCAGATGCTCCTGTTCGAGCGGCTGTCCACCGCCGGCCACAATCTCCACCCGTGCGGGCGCACCCGGCTGGGCTGGAGCCTCGCGGATGTGCTCGCGCACGACCTGGAGTCGCCGGGTACCGCGGTGGCGTTCGTCGCGGTGCAACGGAGCGCACACACCGGAGACGACGTGGGCGGGCTGTTGCGGGCCGCCTACCCGTGGCTACCCTCGCCGCCGCCCGGGTACGTGCTCCAGCCGGTACACGCGTGGCAGCTGGAGGCGGTGGTGAAGCGCCGGCACGCCGGGCTGGTCGAGTCCGGCATCCTCCGCCTGGTACCCGGTGCGGTGCTGCGCGCCGCGCCGACCGCCGCGCTGCGTACCGTGCTGCTGGAGCCCGACGCCCGCGGGGTGCAGCGGTACCTCAAGCTGTCGCTGGACATCCAGGTCACCTCGACCCGCCGCAGCATCTCGCTCGCCAGTGCCCGCAACGGTCCCGCCGTCTCCGCGCTGCTGACCGACCTGCTCGCCGACGCGCCGCAGGTGCTGCTGATGCACGAGGTCGCGGGTGCCGCCGTGCACTGTGCCGGGCGGGACATGACCGCGATCCTCCGCAATGGACTGTCCACCCAGCTGCACCCCGGCGAGGTGGCGGTACCCGCCGGTGCGCTGCCCGCTACCTCCCCGCTGACCGGCCGCCCGGTACTGGCCGAACTGGTGGACCGGTACCCGGGTACCCCGCTGGACTTCGTCGAGGCGTACGCGCGCCTGCTCCTGCAACCGGTGCTGCGTACGGCGGCGGCCGGCATCGGCCTGGAGGCGCACCTGCAGAACAGCATCCCCACCTTCCGCGACGGCGTGCCGTACCGCATCGCCTTCCGCGACTTCGCCGGGCTGCGCATCCACACCCCCCGGCTGCACGAGCGCACCGGGCGGCGGCTGGCGCTGCAACCCGGCTCGGTGATAGCCACGCACGACCTGAACGTGCTGCGCGCCAAGGCCGGATACACCACCTTCCAGGCGCACCTCGGCGAGATCCTCCTGCAACTCGCCGAGGCCCGTACCATCGACGAAGCCGCGGGGTGGCACCGGGTCCGCGGGGTGCTGGAGGAGGCCCGCGCCGCCGACCCGGACGACCACGGCTTCTGGACCGCGCCCACCATGCCGCACAAGGCGCTGCTGCGGATGCGGCTGGTCCCGGACCGCGGCGACATCTACGTCCCGGTGCGCAATCCCCTCAACAAAGTCCGGTTCTAGCGAGGCTCCCAGGCGACGGTCAGGCCCTCGCGCCGGCCGAACCGGTCGAGGTCCGCGCCGATGACGGCCTGTACCCGGCGCAGGCTGCCGGCGTCGGCGGCCTCGACCCGTACCGTCAACGCGTCCGCGCCGGCCCGTAGCGCGCACCGCCCGAAGCCGAGGTCGAGGCTCGCCTGCACGCCGGCGCGGTGCACGCTGACCTGCCGTGCCCGGCGAGCACGACACGATCAACGACGGCGGGAAGACGTACCGGAGGTTCTTCGGCGCGGGGACCCTCGGCGAGGGCTGGTTCAGCTTCGACATCAAGGGCGTCCACGTC
>DATEJJ010000019.1:0-11802 GCA_035278125.1 Rugosimonospora sp. | reverse complement strand
ACCCTGGCCGCCGCCGCCGGCGCGGGGCGCGCGGTGTCGGTGTGCGGTGACGCGGCGGCCGACGCCGAGGCGCTACCGGCGCTTGTCGGTTTGGGTATCCGCGCGGTGTCCGTCGCGCCCGCCGCGCTGGACGAGGTGCGCGCCGCGATCCGCGAACTCGACACCGTACGGTGCCGCGAGGCGGTACGCACGGTGCTCACCGCCTGACGCAGACCGCACACCGATCCACTCCCGAAGTGTTCTCGCCTTTTACACCACGCTCCCCTAAAGTGTCATGACCAAAAGGGTTGATCCGGCGTGGGCGCTTGTGGGATGTGCCCAATATCAAGCGCAGCGAAGGATTGCCGACACACTCAATGAGTTTGAGTGAAGGAGCGGCATGCACAACGATCCTCCCGGGTACGGTCGCCGCGGACCGGACCGTGGCGGGTACCCCGACCGCGGAAATGACAATGCGCAATACTCGCGTGACCCTCGGGAGTTTCGTGCTCCCCCGCGGCGTAACGCTCCGGAGCGGAGTCAATACCCCCCGTTGGATGCCACCGACCGGCCCGACGCGCGCGGCTGGTACTGGCTGCTCTGGGTACCCATCGGCCTGGCGTCTCTGGTGCCCATGTTCAACCGGCTCACACCGGCCCTGTTCGGCATCCCCTTCTTCTACTGGTGGCAGATGGGCCTGGCGGCGCTGTCCACGCTGACGCTCAGCGTCGTGCACCTGGCCACCAAGAAGGAGCGGGTGTGACGTGTCCCCCGCAAGACACGGCGTGGAGCTGTACATCTTCCTCACCATGTTCCTTCTGGTCACCGTCATGGGTTTCGCCGCCGCGCGGTGGCGCCGGCCGGAGACCATCCACACCCTCGCCGAGTGGGGCCTGGGCGGCCGCGCGTTCGGCAACTGGGTCACGTTCTTCCTGCTGAGCGGTGACGTCTACACCGCATACACGTTCGTCGCGGTACCCGCCCTGGTGTACGGCGTGGGCGCCGGTGGTTTCTTCGCGGTGCCGTTCATGGTGACGATGTACCCGATGCTGTTCCGGCCGCTGGTGCGGTTCTGGTCGGTGTCGCATGTGCACGGCTTCGTGACGCCGGCGGAGTTCGTGCGGGCCCGGTTCGGCTCGCCGGTGCTGTCCCTGCTGATCGCGGTCACCGGCATCGTGGCGACCATGCCGTACATCGCGCTGCAACTGGTGGGCATCGAGGCGGTGTTCAAGGTGATGGGGCTGCCCGGTGACTGGTCGCTGACCATCGCGTTCCTGGTGCTGGCGCTGTTCACGTTCAACTCCGGGCTGCGCGCGCCCGCGCTCATCTCCATCGTCAAGGACGCGCTGATCCTGTGGGTGGTCCTCGCCGCGCTGGTGCTGGTCGCCACCCAGGGCAGCGGCTGGGGTGGCGTGTTCCATCTGGCAGGGGCGAAGTTCGCCGCCAGCCCCAGCACCACCGACGGGCTCCTGCTGCTCCCCACCCAGCAGCTGAACTACCTCACCCTCGCCATCGGCAGCGGTGCCGCGCTGTTCCTGTACCCGCATATGCTCACCGGCGTGCTGGCCGCCCGCAACCGCGCCACCATCCGGCGCAACCTGGCCGCCATGCCGCTCTACACGTTCGTGCTGGGAGCCTTGGCACTGCTGGGTTTCGTGGCCATCTCGGCCGGGGTCAAGCCGATCGGCAAGGACACCACCACAGTCATCCCGATGCTGATGGCCACCGAGTTCCCGCGCTGGTGCGCCGGTCTCGGGTACGCGGCGATCGGCGTGGGCGCGCTGGTACCCGCGGCCATCATGTCCATCGCCGCGGCGAACATGTTCACCCGCAACATCTACCGCCCCTACATCCGGCCGGATGCCACGGAGAAGCAGGAGACCCGGGTCAGCAAGTACACCTCGCTGCTGGTGAAGCTCGGCGCGGTGCTGGTCATCCTCCTCATCAACGCGCAGTTCGCGATCGACCTGCAGCTGATCGGCGGCGTGATCATCCTGCAGACCCTGCCCGCCGTGGCGATCGGCCTCTACACCCGCTGGCTGCACCGCGGTGCGCTGATCACCGGCCTGGTGGCCGGCCTGCTCAGCGGCGTGGTGATGCTGTACCAGGTGCCGCAGATCGGTGGCCCGGACGGCAAGACGGTCCTGCGGGAGCACTTCGGCGGCTCCGCGTGGCCACTGTCGCACCTGGGCCTGGACACCAGGGCGACCGCGTACGTCGGGGTGCTGGCGCTGGCCGTCAACCTGCTCGTCGCGATCGTCGGTACCTTACTGCTGCGCCAGCTCCGCGTCCCGTACGGCCCCGACGCCACCCGCCCGCACGACTACGTCGCGGACGAGGGCGACCGGCAGCTGCACCGGATGACGGAGATCCTGGACGGCGAGTCGGTACACCACCACCAGGCGGAGCACCAGCAGCACGCCGGCCACCAGCCGGTCGCCACACACGCGGCGCGCCGCCCCGGCCACTGACCCCAACCCCGACCGGTTAGGCACAACATCCTGGCCGACCTGGGCCACGGCTGACCCCGTGCCCGGGGAAGAAATTCGAAGGAGCTTGACGTGATTGAAGTGGGTCGATAGCCTTCGGCTGGGAAAGCGCTTTCCTAGGCCAGCCCGGTACACCCCCACTGGAGGTCTTTCCATGTCACTCCACCCGTCCGCGCTGCACCCTGCCCAGGAAACCCCCGACGAGCCCCGCGCCCGCCGCTGGCGCCGCCCGCTGATCGCCGCCGCCGCCCTCGGCCTGGCGACCGCGGGCGCCGTGGCCGTCATGCCCAACGCCCTGGCCGCCACCTTCAACCAGGAGGGCTGGTCCACCATGGCCGGCGGCACCACCGGTGGCGGCAGCGGCCCGACCGTCACCGTCACCAGCGTGTCCGCGTTCACCAGTGCCGCCGGCTCCAGCACCCAGCAGACCGTGCGGCTCAGCGGCTTCTTCTCCTGCTCCACCGAGATCACCGTGGCGTCCAACAAGACCATCATCGGCGTGGGCGCGAACTCCGGCCTCACCGGCTGCGGCCTGCGGGTCAAGAGCGTCGACAACGTCATCATCCGCAACCTGGTGATCTCCAAGGTGCCGGCCAGCGTCGGCGACGGCGACGCCATCCACATCGAGAAGGCGACGCACGTCTGGGTCGACCACAACGACCTGTCCAGCGACACCAGCCACGGCACCGACTTCTACGACGGCCTCGTGGACATCACCCACGCCGCCGACTACATCACCGTGTCGTGGAACAAGGAGCACGACCACATCAAGTGCGACCTGCTCGGGCACAGCGACGACAACGCGGCCGAGGACACCGGACACCTGCGCGTCACGTACCACCACAACTGGTTCAACAACTGCGACCAGCGCGGTCCGCGGGTACGGTTCGGCAACCCGGTGCACGTGTACAACAACTACTACTTCAACAGCGGCACGTACGGTGTCGCCTCGACCTGCAACGCGGGCGTGTACGTCGAGCGCAACTACTTCGAGAACACACCCAACAGCGTGGTCAACCAGACCGGCAGCTCCCCCACCGGCAACGTGAAGCTGCTCAACAACTTCCTGGCCAACTCCGGCACCCCCGTGTCCAGCAACCCGGGCAGCGTCGCGGCGATCCCGTATTCGTACACAGTGGACGCCAACAGCAGCGTGAAGTCCATCGTGACGGGCGGCGCGGGTACCGGCAAGATCTGACACCGTCACACCCCACCCCCGGTACGCGTGCCGCGCCCGTCCAGTGCGGCACGCGTACCTCCGCCTAGGCTCGGTCGCATGGCGACGTTCGAGGAGCTGCTTGCCGAGGGCGCGGCGGTACCGGTCGACGGGTGGGACTTCTCCTGGTTCACCGGGCGGGCCACCGAGGCCCGGCCGTCCTGGGGGTACGCCGGCCTGATGGCTGAGCGGATGGCCCGGGCGCGGGCGGCGCTGGACGTGCAGACCGGCGGCGGCGAGGTGCTCGCCGGCGTACCGTACCGGCCGGCGCTGCTGGCGGCGACCGAGTCCTGGCCGCCCAACCTGGCGGTGGCCCGGCACACGCTGCGCCCGCTGGGCGTGTTCGTGGTCGGCGCGTCCGACGGCGGTGGGCTGCCGTTCGCGGGCGGCACCTTCGACCTGGTGGTCAGCCGGCACCCGGTGGTCACCGTGTGGCCGGAGATCGCGCGGGTGCTGCGCCCCGGCGGTACCTTCCTGTCCCAGCAGATCGGCGCCGGCTCGCAGCGCGAACTGATCGACTTCATGATGGGGCCGCAGCCGGTGGGCGGGGCGCGCAGCCCGGTACGCGCACGGGAGCAGGCCGAGGCCGCCGGGCTGGCCGTGACGGACCTGCGCAGCGAGGCGCTGACCGCCGAGTTCTTCGACATCGCGGCGGTGGTGCACTTCCTGCGCAAGGTGGTGTGGACCGTCCCCGATTTCAGCGTCGAGCGGTACCGGGACCGGCTCGCCGCGCTGCACCGGCGGATCGAGCGGGACGGCCTGTTCGTGAGCCACGCCCAGCGCTTCCTCATCGAGGCGCGGCGTTGATCGGAACCGGCCGCTGTGACGAGAACGACGTGGCCCTCGTGTGAACATCCGATGACGACCGGAGAGGCTTGGCCGGATCAGTCCTATTATCTCAGCGTCTGACCGAGGGCGAGGAGCGAAGCGACGACGCCCGAGGGCAGACAACAAGGGTGCAGTCTGACCGAGGGCGAGGAGCGAAGCGACGACGCCCGAGGGCAGACTCAGGCGGTGCAGTCTGACCGACCGGAACGGCCAGCAGATGGCGAAGGTACAGATGGACCACGACAGCGGTGTCATGCGGACGGTGGCGCAGATCGCGGCCGTGCTGGACGCGCTGGAGGACCGCTTCGGCGTGGACGTGGACGCGACCCAGCACCGGGCCGCGGAGATCGAGCGGGTGGCCGAGGCGCTGGGCGAGCCGGGGCTGCGGCTGCGTGCCCGGCTGGTGTGGGCCAACGCGCGGCGGCGCAAGGGCGACATCGCGGGCGCGGCGCAGTCCTGCTGGGAGGTCAACGCGTGGGCCGGCGAGCACGGCGACCGGCTGCTGCTGGCCCGCAGCCACATGCTCCTGTCCCAGCTGTACGACAACCTCGGTGACACCGGCGCCGGGCTGGAGCACGCCGTCTCCGCCGCCGAACTGCTGGACGACGGGACACCGGCGCGTACCCGGGCGGTCATCCTCATGAAGCTCGCGGACGACCTCGCGCTGGGCGGCTCGACCAGCGCGGCGCGGGAACGGTACCACCAGGCGGAGCAGGTGGCCGTGGACAGCGGCGACGCCGAGCTGCGCATGGTGGTGCTGAACAACCTCGCGTACGCCGACTACCTGGGCGGCGAGCCGGACCGCAGCTGGGCCACGATCGAGCGGCTGGGCGAGGTGGCGGCGGCGACCGGGCAGCGGCTCACCCCGGACGCGCTGGACACGGTGGCACGGGTACAGATGGCGCTGGGCCGGTACGCCGAGGCGGAGCAGACGGTACAGGCCACGCTGCGCGAGTACGCCAGCTCCGGCCGGCTGGACAGCGACGCCTACGCGGAGTACCTGCTCACCCTGGCCGCCGCCCAGCGGCACCTGGGCGCACCGGAGGCGGCGCAGGCCAGCCTGGACCGGTGCGTGCAGCTGTGCGCGGAGCGGGAGCTGGCCGGGGTACGGGTACGCGCGCTGGAGGAGCAGGCGGAGCTGTACGCGGCGCGCGGGGACCTGCGCCGCGCGTACGACGTGTACAAGGCGTTCCACGCGGCCGACCGGCGGCTGGTGTCGGAGCAGCGGGAGGCGCAGGCCCGGGCCCGGCAGGCGATGCTGGAGGTGGCCGAGGAGCGGCGCCGGTCCGGCACCGCCCCGTACCCGCCCTGACCTACCGGGTCAGGGCATCGGCGACCAGACCACGATGCCCAGGCACATCTCGTCGCTGGTGCCCTCGCCCCAGACCACGTACCGGGGCGGGAGCGGGCGCAGCTGCGGCAGCAGGGTACGCAGCTGGGCGTCGTGCGTGCAGGTCACCTTGTACATGTCGCCCGGCTTCACCACGACCGGCGTGGCCAGTGGCTTGGCCGACTGGTCGTCGAAGTTGTAGTTGGTGTTGTCGAGCAGCACCTTGGCCTGCGGGGTACCCGGATTCAGCTCCACCTTGATGGAGCGGCCGAGCAGGTGCATGTGCCCGGCGACCGCGTACACCGTGCCCGCCGTGCGTACCTTCAGCTCGCACGACTGGGTGGGCCCGGGTACCGGCGGCTTACCCCCGTCGCAGAGCAGGTTGAGGCCGGCGACGGTGCCCGCCGCCGATTCGCCGAAGCGGTGCCACAGGTCGAGGATGGCCATGTCCCGCTTGCACAGCGGGCCGGTCACCCCGGCCGGGCAGGGCAGCTCGACCGGCGCCGGCAGCAGCGTGGTCTGCAGCGGGCTCAGGTTCGCCGTGCCGGAGGCCAGCCGGAGCCGGATGCCGGACTGGTCACTGCCGGTGGCCTTCCCGCCGGTCGCGAGCAGGTTGTAGTGGATCTGCATGATGATCTGGCTGCCCGGCTGCATCTCGTACCCGAGGTTGCTGGCCAGCACGCTCTCCTTGGCGCCCGGCGCCCACGCGGCGATCCACGACGCGCCCTGGCGCAGCTGGCCGGTGCCCTTCGAGCCGGCCACGCCGGTGCCGCCGAAGCAGGTCCAGCCGTCGCCCGGGTCGGCCGCGTCCACCGCGCGCGCCTGCGCGACATCCGCGGGCGCCACCCGGAAGAAGATGGCGTGGTGCACGATGGCCGCGTTCTGCGGCAGGAACTGGTCACCCGTGATGAAGGTGCGCTGGGTGAAACCCGGGTCGAGCAGGAAGCACCGGTACTCGTCGGTGGCGCCGCTGGGCGGGACCGGCGTGTACGCGTGCGGCATGGTGAGGGTGAGGAAGCGCTCGCCGGATCGCAGCGGTGCGGCCGGGGCCGCGCTCGCCGCGCCGGGGGCCCCACCGGACGCGGGTGCGGATGCCGCGGGCGGCCCCGCGGCGCTCTGGGTCACGCCGGTGTGCGCCGCGCAGCCCGCGATCAGCAGGACGGCGGCGACAGGCAGCACGGCGAACCGGAAACCTGGCCTCATATCGGCGAATGTACCGGCGTGCCGGGTGACCCGGTAGAGCATCGGGTGCGCGCCGGTCGTGCCGCTCCACACCCGCGAATGACTGTCCACATGCGACGATCATGACCAGGGCGGGCTGCGGAGCGTAGCCGTCGCCATGCCGACAGTAGGCACATATTACAAAGGCAGAACTGAGTGCTTACGAAGGTACGACTGACTTCTTACGAAGGCAGGACTGCCTCATCGCGGATATGTGCCGCAGTCCCCCGGAACGGCACACTCCTAAACGTCGTCAATGGCGGGCCAGCCGGAGGGGGGCCGGCCGCCGTCCACCCCCGGCGCCCGAACGGACGCCCGTCGACAGCACCGAAAGCACAGCACCGAAAGTCCAGACGCTTTAAACGAGGTCGTTCCTCGAATTCTAGGGGATGTGGAGAAAGGAAGAGGGCGATGCGAGGTTTGCCCGAGGTAAGACGCGCGGCGCTGGCCTGCTGCGCCGTGGCGCTGTCCCTGGTGGCCGCCACAGCCTGCGGCAGCAACGGGAAGAGCCCCATGAACACCGCCGGCGCCGGCGGCGGTGGCGCGGCCGCGACCACCCAGCCGCAGGGGGGCGGCGGCAACGACATGCAGTCTCCCGCGGACAACGGCATGGGCGGTATGGGGAACTGCGCCGCGCCGGTCAAGACGACCATCAGCGAGTCCGTGATGGGCGGCAAGGACGCGTACACATTCAAACCGGCCAAGGTGACCGTCAAGAAGGGTGGTTATCTCAGCATCACCAACAAGTCGGACGAGGTGCACCAACTCGTGACGACAACCGATTCCGGCATCTCCAACGACATCGTGGACAAGAAAGAGACCCAGCTGCTCGCGTTCCCGACCGCCGGCACGTTCAAGCTGCAGAGCTCGAACGCCGCGCACCGTGCCGTACTGAGCGTGACGGTCTCCGACGAGGACAGCGGCTGCACCGCGCCCAACGACACCATCAACCTCACCGAGAAGACCGGCATGCCGGACGTCTACTCGGCGAGCCCCAAGACGCTCACCATCCAGGGTGGCGAGATGGTGAACGTGGTGAACAAGACGGACGAGGACCACTCGCTGAAGTGCACGCCGGACGCGGGCATCGGCACGGTGAAGGTGTTCAAGACCGAGTCGCAGGTTCTCATGTTCGCCAAGGACGGCAAGTTCACCTGCGCCAGCGTCCAGCACCCCGGCGCCAAGGTGACGATCACCGTCACGTGAGACGTGCCGCGGGAACCGGACCCCTCCCGCGCACACCGACGGCCGGCCCGCTCCACCGCGGGCCGGCCGTTCGCCGTCTCCAGCCGCGCCACCGGCGAACGGGCCTGGCCCCGCCCGATTCATCGGGGTGCTACGGAGGGCGCCCGCGCGAGGCGGCGGGCGGCGGTACCGGTGAGGGCGCCGAGGTAGGTGAGGGTGGCGACCGCCAGGATGGCGAAGCTGGGCGGCAGGGCGGGTACCGCGTAGCTCGCCGCCAGGCCCAGCCACACGCTGCCCACCGCGATACCGGCGGACAGCGCGAGCGCGCGCAGCGGCCGGGTGGTGAGCCGGCTGGCGGCACCGGCGGGCGCGGCGAGCAGGCCCAGGATCAGCAGCGCGCCGACCACCTGCGTCGCCTCCGCGGCGGTACCGCCGACCAGCACCAGGAACCCGTACCCGAGCAGCCGCACCGGTACCCCGCGGGCGGCGGCGACCGGCTCGTCGAGGCTGGCGAACAGCAGCGGGCGGGCGATGGCCAGCAGGGCGGCGCTGATGCCCAGCGCGACGAGCGCGGTGAGCACCGCCCGGCCGGCGGACAGCCCGAAGATCGAGCCGAACAGCACGCTGACGCTGGCCGTACCGGTGCCGCCGGTACCGCTGCGGCCCGAGGTGTAGAGCGTCAGGAAGAACACGCCCAGGCCGAGTACCCAGGCGAACACGCCACCGATGACCACGTCGTCCGGGCGCGCCCGCCGGCCCAGCGCGCCCATACCCAGCGCGACGAGTACGGTCAGCGCGAACAGCCCGATCCGCACGTCCAGCCCGGCGGCCAGCGCCGCGAGCGAGCCGGTGAACGCGACGTGGGACAGCGCGTCGGCGGTGAACACCTGGGCGCGCAGCAGCAGGAAGTACCCGACCAGCCCGGCGGCCAGCCCGACCGCGGTACCGGCCAGGAACGCGTGCTGCAGGAACGGGTGCGCGAACACCTCAGCCCACCGCCAGCGCCGGCGCCCGGACCCGGCTCGCGACGAAGGCCAGCGCGTACAGGCCGAAGGCGATCGAGGTGAGCCAGAAGCCGACCGGGTACGGGGAGTAGTACGCGATGAACAGCGACGCCCACACGGTGACCAGCGCCAGCGCCACGGACAGCGCGAGCCCGCGGGCCGGGCGCGGGGTGAGCAGCTGCGCGGTGGCGGGCGGCAGCACCAGCAGCGCCAGTACCAGCACCGCGCCGGTGATCTGCCCGACCTCGGCCGCGGTGGCGCCGAGCAGCAGCAGGAACGCCGCGCCCAGGGCCCGGGTGGGTACCCCGTGTGCCCGGGCCACGTCCGCGTCCAGCGAGGCGAACAGCAGCGGCCGGCCGATCACCGCCAGCACGGCGAGCACGGCGGCGGCGAACCCGGCCAGGGTGAGCACCTGCGCCTGGGTGATACCGAGGATGCTGCCGAACAGCAGCCCGTTGGTGCCGTTGAGGAAGCCCTTGTAGAGCGCGACGAACAGCATCCCGGCGGCGAGCGCGAACGCCTGCACGGTGCCGACCACGGCCGAGTCCTCCGGGGACCCGCGCCCGCGCTGCGGCAGGGCGGCGAAGACCGCGGCGGCGGCCAGGCAGAACGCGAAGTACCCGAGGCTCAGGCTGGTACCCAGCCAGACGGCGCCGGCCGCGCCCGGGAAGCCGACCACGGCGATGGTGTGCCCGGCGAAGGTCTGCCGGCGCAGCACCATGAACCAGCCGACCAGCGCGGCGAGCACCGCGGCGACGGTGCCGGCGCGGAAGGCGTTGAGCATGAACGGCAGCGACCACATCTCGCGGATGTCGGCCAGCAGGTTCCAGCTGAAGGTACCGGTCACTGCGCGCCGTGCCGGTCGCTGTGGTGCGCCGGCGCCTCCGGCTGGCCCACCACCACCAGCCGTCCGTCCGATGTGGACAGTACCTCGACCGGCGTGCCGTACAGGCCGGTGAGCGTGGCGGAGGTGATGACCTCGGCCGGGGTACCCGTGACCGCCCCGCCCTGGCCGAGGTAGATGACCCGGTCGAGGTACGGCAGGATCGGGTTCACATCGTGCGCGACGATCATCACCGCCACGCCCTCGGTACGCGCGATCCGGCTGATCAGCCCGGCCACGGCCGCCTGGTTCGGCAGGTCCAGCGAGTCCAGCGGCTCGTCCAGCAGCAGCAGCCGGGGCCGGCGCGCCAGCGCCTGCGCGATGAGCAGCCGCTGCTGCTCCCCGCCGGAGAGCTGGCCGATCGGGCGGTGTGCGTACGCGCCGGCGCCGACCAGCTCGACCACCTCGCGCACCCGCTCCCGCGCGGCCCGGGTACGCCGGCCGGGCAGCGGCAGCCCCCACCTGTCCCCGTCCAGGCCCAGCCGCACCACGTCCAGCCCGCGTACCCGTAGCGAGGAGTCGAAGCTGCGCCGCTGCGGCAGGTACCCGATGTGCTGGTTGCCCTGGCCGGGCGGCCGGCCCAGCAGCCGCACCGTGCCGGCGGTCAGCGGGATCAGCCCGAGGATCGCCTTGAGCAGGGTGGACTTGCCCACCCCGTTGGGGCCGAGGATGGCCACGAACTCGCCGGGCGCGACCGTCGCGGTGACGTGCGACCAGATCCGCCGCCCGCCGCGCGCCACGGCCGCGTCCCGCACCTCGACCAGCACCGTGCCGTCCGGTGCGGTTTGCGCCGGCACGGTCGCGGTGTCCGGGCGCGTCACTGCCGCCCCGCCGCCTGGGCCAGCGCCGCACGCAGGGCGGTGAGCTGCGCGACCTGCCAGTCCTCGAAGGAGGCTCCGGCCGGCGTCATGGTCTCGGTGATGGTGCTCACCGGGATGCCGGCCGCCCGGGCCGCGCTGATCTGCGCCTGCACGTCGGGCGTGGCGTTCTGGCTGTTGTACACGTACACCTTGATCTGCCTGGTCCTGATCTGGCGGTCGATGGTGGCCTTGTCGGCGGCGGACGGGTCGGCGCCCTCGCTGATCGCGGTCAGGAACGCCGGCGGCGTGATCAGGTCGAGGCCCAGCGCGGGGGCCAGCATGGCGAAGATCGACTCGGAGGCGCCCACCGGGGTGCCGGCGTAACCGGCCCGGATCTCCGCGATCGCCGCGAAGTAGGTCTTCAGCCCGGTGCTCAGCAGGGTGTCGTGCCGGCTGCCGAAGTAGCCCGCGTGTGCCGGGTCGATCCGCTGGTAGTCGGCGGTGATCCGGTCGAGCACCGCGCGCACGTCGTCCGGGTTGTACCAGCGGTGCGGGTTGCCGCCGGCCTTCGCGCCGACCAGGTCGCCCACGCTCAGCGTGATCCGGCTGCGGGACGGGTTCGCGGCGACCAGCTTGCCGGCCCAGCTGTCGTAGCCCACCCCGTTGACGATGACCAGTTGGGCGGCGACGATCTCGCGCCCGTCGGCGGTGGTCGGCTCGTAGTCGTGCGGGTCCGCGTCCGGGTTGTCGATGACGCTGGTGACCTTGACCCGGTCCCCGCCCAGCTGCGCGGCCAGGCTCCCCCAGAAGTTCTCGGCCGCGACCACCCGGACCACCCCGCCGCGGTCCGCGCCGGGCGGCGTGGTC
>DATEJJ010000018.1:0-5776 GCA_035278125.1 Rugosimonospora sp. | reverse complement strand
CACCGTCGACACGGACGCGGGCATCTCGTACGCCCGCTTCGGCGAACCCTGGGTGCCCTGGGACGAGGTCTGGGACGCCGGTGACCTGCACGTCAGGTACGGGGTGGGGCAGCACTTCGTCACCGAGACGTACGCGCAGGGCGACTACCACGCGTCGATCCTGTCCGGTTCGGTGCCCGCCGCGGAGAACGACGCGCTCACCCTGGACCTCAAGTGCACCGGGCACCAGGTGCTCGCCGATGTGCGCGCGTCGTACTACCCGCAGCCCAACACGATCGACATGATGCGCGACGAGGTGAGCAGCCTGGGCGGCCGGCCGGCGTGGGTGTCCAAGTTCCGGCTGCACTTCCACCAGGAGGGGCTGCACGCCACGAGCGAGCTCGTCGGGCTGGCGCTCATCGATGTGGGCCGGCCCAACGCGGCGATCATTTACGTATCCATTCCGAATACGGTGAGCCAGTACGACCCGCTGGTGGATCAGGTACTGCAGTCGGTACGCCCGACCTGATCATGTGGCTACGCGAATTGGGCGCGTGCGGGTAAGGTCTCAGCGTGTCTCCAAGTAACGCCACCGTGCGGATCCCGTCCACCACCTACCCGGTCGAGCGGTTTACGCTGCCCAACGGGTTGCGCGTGGTGCTCACCCCGGACCGCTCCGCGCCGGTGATCGGCGTGGCGGTCGTGTACGACGTGGGCATCCGCTCCGAACCCGAGGGTCGCACCGGATTCGCCCACCTCTTCGAGCACCTCATGTTCCAGGGCTCGGAGAACCTGGAAAAGCTGGCGCACTTCCGCATCGTGCAGGGCTCGGGTGGCACGTTCAACGGCTCCACCCACCTGGACTACACCGACTACTTCGAGACGCTGCCCTCCAACGCGTTGGAACGCGCGCTGTTCCTGGAGGCCGACCGGATGCGCGGCCCCCGGCTGACCGAGGAGAATCTGCGCAACCAGGTAGACGTCGTCAAGGAAGAGATTCGGGTCAATGTATTGAACCGGCCGTACGGCGGCTTCCCGTGGTTGAAGCTGCCGCCGGTGATGTTTGACACATTCCCCAACGCCCATGACGGGTACGGCTCGTTCGTCGACCTGGAGTCGGCGACCGTGGCCGACGCGCAGAGCTTCTTCGAGCGGTACTACGCGGCCGGCAACGCTGTGCTCACCGTCTCCGGCGACATCGACGTGGCCACCGCGACCCGGCTGATCGAGCTGCACTTCGGGGACGTGCCGCAGCGCCCGGGCCCGCAGCGCCCCGGGTTCATCGAGCCGGACCTGACCGCCGAGCGGCGCGAGTCCTATGTGGACAAGCTGGCTCCGCTGCCGGCGCTGGCGTCGGCCTGGCGGGTACCAAATCCGATAGACGATTTCGCGGCGTACCTGCCCTACGTGGTCCTCGCCGAGGTGCTCACCGATGGGGACGCGTCCCGGCTGGTGCAGCGGCTGGTCCAGCGGGACCGCGCGGCGACCAGCATCGGCGGATACATCGGCTTCCTGGGCGAGCCGTACGAGGTGCGCGACCCGACCGCGCTGCTGCTGCAGGCGCACCTGCCGGTGGGCGGCGACGTGGAGAAGGTGCTGCGCACGGTGGACGAGGAGTGCGAGCGCATCGCGACCGACGGGCTGCCCGCCGATGAACTGGCCCGCACCCAGGCACGGATGGCCACCCACCTGCTGCGCGACACGGACGCGGTGCTGGGCCGGGCGCTGCGCATGGCCGTGCTGGAGCAGCAGCGCGGGAACCCGGGCCTGATCAACGACCTGCCCCGGCTGATCGGCGAGGTGACGGAGCAACAGGTGGTCGCCGCCGCGGCGATGCTGCGGCCGGGCCGCCGCGCCACCATCGAGGTCCAGGTGGGAGCGAACAAGTGAAGCACGCACTGCCGGAACTCGGCCCGACCAACGCGCTGACCCTGCCGGCCGAGGACGAGACGACCCTCCACAACGGACTGACAGTCATCGCGGTACGCCGGCCGTCCGTGCCCCTGGCCGAGGTGCGGCTGCGCATCCCGTTCGCGGAGGCACCGCTCGCGCCGGCCGCGCTGCTCACCCAGACCGTGTTCTCCGGTACCGCCGACCTGTCCACTGTGGACATCGCGGCGGAGTTGCAGAAGGTGGGTGGCGCGCTGGGCGCCAGCGCCGACCCGGACCGGCTGCTGATCTCGGGCAACGGGCTGGCCGACGGGCTGCCCCGGCTGCTGGAGATCCTGGCCGACGTGCTGCGCGGCGCCACGTACCCGGCGGACGAGGTGGGTACCGAGCGGGACCGGCTGGTCGACCAGATCCAGGTGGCGCAGAGCCAGCCCTCGCACCTGGCCCGGGTGGCGCTGCTCAAGCGGATGTACGGCAGCCACCCGTACGCGGTGCAGACGCCGAGCCCCGAGGACGTGAAGGCGGTCGAGCCGGAGACGCTGCGCGCGCTGCACGGCGAGCGGCTGCACCCGGCCGGTGCCACGCTGAT
The DNA here is from genome assembly GCA_035278125.1 of Rugosimonospora sp. GTDB lineage: Bacteria > Actinomycetota > Actinomycetes > Mycobacteriales > Micromonosporaceae > DATEJJ01. Next base: position 3,318 of record DATEJJ010000018.1, on the reverse strand, counting down.
CCTGGTCGGCGACTTCGACCCGGCGCAGGCGCTGGCCGCGGCCGACTCGGCTCTGTCCACCTGGGACGGTGGCGGGAAGCTCGTCGAGCTGCCGCCGGCCCCGGCGCTGGTACCCGGGCCGGTCACGCTGGTGGACCGCCCCGGCGCGGTACAGTCCTCGCTGCGCCTGGCCCTGCCGGCGGTACCGCGTACCGACCCGGACCACGCCGCGCTGCAACTGGCCAACCTCATCTTCGGCGGGTACTTCTCCTCCCGCTGGGTGGAGAACATCCGCGAGGACAAGGGCTACACGTACGGCCCGCATTCCTCGATCGACCACTCCATCGCGGGCAGCGCGCTGGTGGTCTCCACCGAGGTGGCCACCGAGGTGACCGCGCCCGCCCTGCTGGAGACCTGGTACGAGCTGGGCCGCATCGCGTCGGTACCGCCGGAGGAGGCGGAGCTGGAGCAGGCCCGCCAGTACGCCCTGGGCACCCTGCAGCTGGGCATGTCCACCCAGGCCGGACTGGCCGGGCTGGCCAGCACCTACGCCGGGTACGGCCTGCGCCTGTCCTACCTCGCCGAGCACTCGGCCCGGCTGGCCGCCGCCACGCTGGCCGACGTGTCCGCCGCTGCCGCTCGTTACCTGGCACCGGCGCGCGGGGTCACCGTGGTGCTCGGCGACGCCGACCGGGTTGCCGGTCCACTGGGTGGCTTGTTCGGGGTGGAGCGCGGCGCCGCGTGACCGAACCGCGCGTGCCGCCGCTGGCGGGGTCCGGTGGGCTGCGCCGGGTGGCGCACCGCCGTACCGACGCCGGCTGGCTGGAAGAGGCGTGGAAGCGGGCCAGGCTGCTCGCCGTGGACGCGGGCGAGGGTACCGCCCGGCAGTCCGTACACGCTCTGTTGCGCGACGACCACCTGCTGCTGCTCGACCCGGCCGAAGCGCCCGAGGGGGAGCGGCTGTTCCTCGGCGAGGACGTCGACGGCACCCCGTACTTCGCGGTGATGGGCGCGCTGCCCGCGCTGCCCGGTACCCGTCCGGTGACCATCCGCGACATCGGCCACCTGCTGACCGATCTCGAAGGCGCGCTGCTCACCACGGCCATCGCGCTGGCGAACTGGCACGTCCGGCACCGGTACTCGCCGGTCGACGGGCAGCCCACCACGGTGACCGAGGCCGGCTGGTCGCGTACCGGCGGGGACGGGTTCATCACCTGGCCGCGTACCGACCCGGCGGTGATCGTGCTCGTGCACGACGGCGTACCCGGCGACGAGGGGCGCTGCCTGCTCGGGCACAACGCGGCGTGGACCCGACCCGGCTGGACCGTCCGGTACTCGTGCCTGGCGGGGTTCGTGGAGGCGGGCGAGTCGGCCGAGGCGGCCGCGATCCGCGAGGTGGCCGAGGAGGTCGGGGTACCCGTCAGCCGGCTGCACTACCTGGGCAGCCAGGCGTGGCCGTACCCGGGTTCGCTGATGCTCGGCTTCACCGCGCTGGCCGACCCGGACCAGCCGGTACGGGTGGACGAGACGGAGATCTCGTCGGCGCGCTGGTTCACCCGTACCGACATCCGTGCGGTGATCGCCGGGGAGCGGGACGACTTCGGCCTGCCCATGGCGACCTCGATCGCGTTCTTCCTGGTCACCGAGTGGCTGTCAGGCCGGCCGTGAGCTAGTACTCCGGCGGTCCGGTGTCCACGAAGTCCATCCGCAGCACCTTCACGCGCTGCCGGCCGCTGCGCACGCCGCCGTGCGAGGCCAGCGCGCGGGCCAGGTGCAGGGCCGACTCGCGGTCCTCCGCGGTGACGGTCTGCCGGCGTACCTCCGGGCTCTTCAGCTCGTCCCGGATCTGGTGGCCGCGGCTGAGCGCGTCGGCCAGTTCACCCGCGGCAAGCCGGCGGACGTCGGTACGGACAATCAGGTAGCGCATCGAGAAACATACTCGCGGCACCGGGTCGTCGCGGGCAAGCCGCCGGGGCCGGGTGACGCACCGGCCGGCAGACAACGTCGGACCCGGCTGCGATGATGCCTAACCGTGGGGGATGTGACCTTGGGCGTGCTGGCCGGGCTCGACGAGGAGCAGCGGGCGGCGGTGACGGCCCCGGCCGGACCGGTGTGCATCCTCGCCGGCGCCGGCACCGGGAAGACCCGGGCGATCACGCACCGCGTCGCGTACCGCTGCGCGGCCGGTCAGATCGCAGCCCGGCACGTCCTCGCGGTCACCTTCACCGCCCGCGCCGCCGCCGAGATGCGTGCCCGGCTGGCCCGGCTCGGCGTCCCCGGGGTGCAGGCCCGCACCTTCCACGCGGCGGCCCTGCGCCAGGTGCGCTACTTCGCGCCGCGGCTGCTGTACGGCCGGGGCATGCCCGAACTGGTGGAGAGCAAGGCGCAGCTGGTCACGCTCGCGGCCGGCCGGGCCGGGCTGCGCGCCGACCGCACCGCCGCGCGCGACCTGGCCGGCGAGATCGAGTGGGCCAAGTCGTCGCTGATCGAGCCGGCCGAGTACGTGGTGGCCGCGGCGAAGGCGGCCCGCGACACGCCGTTCGAGGCGGCCAAGGTGGCCGAGGTGTTCGCGGCCTACGAGCAGGTGAAGCGCTCCCGCGGGGTCTACGACTTCGAGGACATGCTGCGCGCCGCGGTGTGGGCGGTGGAGGAGCACGCCGACGTGGCCGAGCAGATCCGCGCGCAGTACCGGCACTTCGTGGTCGACGAGTACCAGGACGTGAACCCGTTGCAGCAGCGGCTGCTGGACGCGTGGCTGGGGCCGCGCCGCGACCTGACCGTGGTGGGTGACGCGAGCCAGACCATCTACTCGTTCACCGGTGCGTCCTCCACCTACCTGCTGGACTTCCCGCGGCGCTACCGGGACGCGGTGCTGGTGCGCCTGGTCCGCGACTACCGCTCCACGCCGCAGGTGGTCGGGCTGGCCAACGCGATCATCCGGCAGGCCCGGGGCGCCGAGGCCAGGCTGCGGCTGGAGCTGATCGGCCAGCGGGCGTCCGGCCCGGAGCCGGACATCAGGGTGTACCCGGACGAGCCGGCCGAAGCGGTCGCGGTGGCGCAGCGCTGTGCCGAACTGGTCGGAGCGGGTACCCCGGCCCGCGAGATCGCGGTGCTGTTCCGCACCAACGCGCAGTCCGAGGCGTACGAGGAGGCGCTGGCCGAGGCTGGTGTGCCGTACGTGGTCCAGGGTGCGGAGCGGTTCTTCGACCGGTCCGAGGTACGCCAGGCGATGGCGGCGCTGCGCGCGGCGACCCGCACCAGCCCGCCGGAGGCGCCCCTGGTCGGCGCCGTGACGGATGCGCTGGAGGCGGTGGGCTGGCGGCCCGATCAGCCACCGCC
>DATEJJ010000017.1:0-2564 GCA_035278125.1 Rugosimonospora sp. | reverse complement strand
GGCGGCGCGAGCGCGTCGGCGAGCAGGGCGACCAGCCGGGCCTGCGCCGCCCGCCGGTTCTGCAGCTGGGACCGCTGCTCCGACGCGGTGACCACGAGCACCCCGTCCACCAGGCGCGGCTCCAGCCGGCGCAGCGCCCGCTCCTTGAGGTGCTCCGGCAGGGCGCTCGTACGCGCCAGGTCGAACCGCAGCTCCACCCGCGAGTCGGCGGTGTTGACCGACTGCCCGCCGGGCCCGCCGGAGCGGCTGAACCGCCAGGTCAGCTCCCTGCGCGGCAGCGCGACCGAGCGGGTCACCGGGATGTCGTCGTCCGCCACCCGCCCAGCATCCACCACCGGCCGGAGAGCGTCAGCGCGGGCCGCGCCGGCTCAGCCGGCGCAGCAGCGACCGGCGCCCGGCCGCACCCTCCAGCGGCCGCCGGGCGGCGGGTACCGCCGGTACCGGGCGGGCCGGCTCGTCCGTGTCGCGTACCGCGGTGAGCACCTCGGTGGCCAGGGCGGTGACGTCGGGAACCATGTCCGGTACCAGGTGCACCAGGGCGGCCAACGAGCCCAGGATGGTGACCGCCCGTTCCCGGCCGGCGGTCACCGCGGCCAGGAACCGCTGCCCCACCGCCTCGCGTACCTCGTCCCGGCAGGCCGGGTCCAGCCAGGCCGCCACGCTCAGCGCGAACAGCGCCGCCTCGGTGGTCCAGTCCTCCACCCCGAACGCGATCTCGGTCAGCAGCGCGCGCCGCCCGGCCGTGTCGCCGGGCGCGCCCGAGCCCAGCTCTGCGCAGTGCAGGATGCCCAGGCAGGCGAAGACCTGCGCGCACCGCTCCCACCAGCCGTCCGGCAGGTCGGCCATGGGCGCCGGGCGGGCAGGCGGGTGTACCAGCAGGGACAGCAGCTCCTCCACGGGCAGCTGGCCGAGCGGCAGCGCCCGGTCGTACGCGGCCACCGGGTGCGGCCAGGACGGCGTGGCCACCTCGACCAGTAGCTCGGCGGCCCGTACCGGCGGCGGCTCCACCGTCGGGTACGCGACGGCGCCGTCGTAGCGCCACAGCACCCGGCCCGGGCGCAGCGGCGTGGTCATGCCGGCCGGCAGCGGCCCGCTGATCTCCAGCGCCACGCCGGGGGAGTGGCGGCGCACCAAGGCCAGCGCGCTGGGTACCTCGAGGCCCGACAGGGTGAGCCGGGAGAGCCTGCCGCGGCTGGCCGCCGGTACCTGGCGCAGGGTGTTGACGCACGCCTCGGTCGGGCCGGTGACCTGGCCCAGCCATGGCCGCCCGGCGCAGCACTCGGCCAGGTCGCTGTGCTCGTGGCTGGTCACCGGGTTGTCCCGGATGAAGTCCGCCAGCGCGATCAGGTGGTGCACCTGCCCGTCGCGCAGGAAGCGCAGGTGGTACGCGGTGTGCACGGCGCAGTCGTAGGAGGGGTCGATGCGCATGGCCTCCTCGATCAGTACCAGCGCGTCGTCCGGCCGGCCCAGCTCGGTCAGCCAGTTCGCCATGTCCGCGGCCAGGTCCAGGTCCAGCGGGTACCGCCGCCGGGCGTCGCGCATGACGGTCAGCCCGGCCTCCAGCTGCCCGTCCGCCTTGAGCGCGTACGCGTACCAGACGTAGGTGAGCTTGTTCGGGTCCAGCCGTACCGCCCGCTCGCCCCACTGCACCGCGGTACCGGTGGCACCCAGCCGGCGGGCCAGGCCGGCGGCGGCGCCGTGCAGCGTCCCGTGCTGCGGGTACGCGGCCAGGGCCCGGCGGGTCAGGTCGAGGTACACCTCGTTGGCCGCGCGTACCGGCGGCGGCGCCGGGTCGCGCAGGCTGCTCATCACGGTGACCAGCATCCGGGCCAGCGGGTCGGGTGCCACCTCCCGCGGGTCCAGCGCGCGTACCCAGGGCACGTCGGCCCACGGCTGCCCCGGCTCGTACGCGGTGGCCTGGGCCAGCAGTTGCAGCGCGCCGGCCGGGTTGGTGCGGGACAGGAGGTGCGCGTGTGCCAGGACGGTACCCAGGTAGGCGTGCTCGGTGAGCGGGAACAGGTCCAGGCCGCCACCGGAGCGCCCGGCCAGCTCGGCCAGCAGCTCGTGCACCTCGGGCAGCCGGGGCGCGTGCACCATCGCGCCGGCCAGGTGGTTCGCCGCGTGCGCCAGGTCGCCCTCGGCCAGCGCCACCCGGGCGAGGGACAGTTCTCCGTGTGCCTCCTGCGCGGGCAGGTCCCGGCCGTCTATCACCTATGCAGGTTAGGACACGCGCCTCCAGCAGGAAAGACCGGACTTGCCACCGTTCGTACAGTCCATAGTGGATAGTGGTGAAAGACCTGCGTGCGCTGATTCTGTTGACACCGTGTGGTGACGGTGCGATCGTCCCCACGGGGGTGGTGGGCAATGCCGGGTGGCAACTCCGGGCCGTGCCTCAGCCAGTCCTGGCTGGACTTCGCCGACCAGGAGTGCGCCGGCTACTCGCCCCTCTACGACGCCGTCTGCCGGGCGGTCGCCGCCGACCCGGAGCTGCTCGCCCTGACCGCCGCCGCCCCGCCCAGCGGGCGGCAGCCCAACGTGCTGCTCGCCGCCGCGCACTACCTCCT
>DATEJJ010000016.1:0-5152 GCA_035278125.1 Rugosimonospora sp. | reverse complement strand
ACAGGTCCCGGTGGATCGGGCCATCATCTACAACGGCACGATGACGGTACGGGTGTCCGATGTGGACGCCGCGGCCGCGAAGCTGGGCGGGTTCGCCGCGGCCAGCGGCGGGTACGTCAGCACGGACCAGCGCTCGGCCAGCGGGATCAGCAGCACCGCCACGGTGACGCTGCGCATCCCGGCGGACAAGTTCTACAGCACGGTCAACCAGATCGGCACAGGGCTGGACGGCAAGGAGGAGAGCCGGCAGATCTCCGCCGAGGACGTCACCGCCAAGCTCGTCGACCTGACCTCCCGGGTGAAGACCCAGCAGGCCAGCGTGGACCGGATCCGGCTGCTGATGAACCAGGCGAAGACGATCGCCGACGTGACGACGCTGGAGAGCGAACTCTCCCGGCGCGAGGCCGACCTGGAGTCGCTGGAGGCGCAGCAGCGCGACGTGACCGACCTGTCCACCCTCTCCACGATCACGGTGACGCTGCTCCGCCCGGACGCGCCGCCGCCACCGCCCAGGAAGAAGCCGGCCACCGGCTTCGTCGCCGGCCTCACCGCGGGCTGGCACGCGTTCACCGCGTCGCTGCAGGGGCTGCTCACGGTGCTCGGTGCGGTGCTGCCGTTCCTGATCGCGCTGGGCGTACCGGTCGGGCTGGTGCTCTGGCTGCGCCGGCGGCGGACCGGCACCACGCTGCGGCCGGTACCCGAGGAGGCGCCGGTGCCCTCAGAAGGTGGCTGAGGACAGCGCCGCCAGCGCGGTGTGCACGAAGACCCGCACGCCGTACCCGATGGCCCGCTCGTCCACGTCGAAGTTGGCCTGGTGGATGTCGAGCTGGTCGCTGGCGCCCGGCGCGCCGGTACCCAGGCGGATCATCGCCCCGGGCACCTGCTCCAGGTAGAAGGCGTAGTCCTCGCCACCCATGCTGACCTCGGCCTCGATCACCCGGTCGGGGCCGAGTGCGGCGGCCGCCGCCCCGGCCACCACCGCGGTGGCGACCCGGTCATTGATGACCGGCGGTACCCCGCGCCGGTACTCGATGTCCACCTCGGCGCCGGTACCGGCGACCACGTCCCGGATCAGTTGGGTGATCAGGCGGGGCATCTCGCGGTACGCGTCCCGGCTGAGTACCCGTACCGTGCCGCGCACCATGCCCTCGCTCGGTATCGCGTTGGCCGCCTCGCCGCCGCGTACCGCCCCGAACACCATGGAGACCCCGGCCCGCGGGTCCACCCGCCGGTCCAGCAGCGCCGGCACGTCCACGATCACCCGGCCCAGCGCGTGTACCAGATCGGTGGTCAGGTGCGGCCGTGCGGTATGCCCGCCGCGCCCGGTCAGGCGCACCTCGACCAGGTCGGTGGCGGCGGTGATCGGTCCGGAGCGCACGCCGACCAGGCCGGCCGGGATCTGCGGGGCGCAGTGCAGCGCGAAGATCGAGGAGACGTTCCTGAGCCCGCCGGCCGCGATCACCTCGGGCGCGCCGCCCTGCATGACCTCCTCCGACGGCTGGAACAGCAGCCGGACCCGGCCGGGCAGCTCGCCCCGCGCCGCCAGTTGGGCCAGCGCCATCCCGGTACCCAGCAGGATCGTGGTGTGCACGTCGTGCCCGCAGGCGTGGCAGACACCGTCCACAGTGGACCGGTACGGCACGTTCTTGACGTCCTGCAGCGGCAGCGCGTCCAGGTCGGCCCGCAGCGCGACCGTGTGGCTGTTGTCCTCGCCGGGGATGTCGCAGATGATCCCGTTGCCCTTGGGGAGGAACCGCGGTGCCAGGCCGGCGGCCGTCAACTCGCGGGCGACCAGCGCCGAGGTTTCGAATTCCCGACCGGAGAGCTCCGGGTGGGCGTGCAGGTGTCGACGTACGGCGACAAGCTCGGCGCCGCGCGAGGCGAGCCAGCGGTCGAGTTGGCCGGTCAGCGGGTCGGCACCGGGCAGCCCCTCGTGAGCCAGCACCTGGGCTGGATCAGCGGATCGGCGTCCGTCAACGATCGGTTGGTTGCCGGAGGGCAACGTCAGGGCACTGGTCACGGTCTCTACTCGGTCTCGGCGGGAAAGATCTGACAACTGGGTCAGCGTAGACCCGAAACGGTAACTCTGCGCAATCTCATTCTCGTGCACACGAGGCTGCGCTGAGTCATGGAAACGCTGGTGAGGGCGGTCGATGGGGTGGATCGAGGCCGGTGACGCCGTCTTTCTGGACGCCATGCCGCACCTCATCTCCTACAACGTGTGACCGTCCGATCGGTCACGACCATGCCACGGCGTTCCATACTTCCGCCGCACGCGGGGTGCGTTCCGTCCCGTTCCGTTCACCCGGCCTGCTCAGAAGCGCTCGATCGGCCGGTACACGCCCCACACGTCGCGCAGCGCATGGCAGACCTCACCGACCGTGGCCCGGGCGCGCAGCGCCTCCTTCATCGAGTAGAGCACGTTGTCACTACCCTCGGCGTCCGCGCGCAAACGCGACAGCGCGGCGGAGACCGTATCCGCGTCCCGCCCGGCCCGCAGTGCGGCCAGCCGGGCCACCTGGTCCGCCTCGATCGCCGGGTCCACCCGCAGCGGCTGGTACGGCTCCTCCTCCGCGAGCGTGTACCGGTTCACCCCGACCACCACCCGCTCCCCCGAGTCGATCTCCTGGGCCACCCGGTACGCCGCCGTCTCGATCTCGCGCTTCTGGAACCCGGCCTCGATCGCGTCCACCGCGGAGCCGTACCGGAAGACCCGGTCGATCAGGGCGAGGGACTGCGCCTCCAGCTCGGCCGTGAGCGCCTCCACCACGTACGAGCCGGCGAACGGGTCCACGGTCGCGGTCAGGTCCGTCTCGTACGCGAGCACCTGCTGGGTACGCAGGGCCAGCCGGGCCGCCTTCTCGGTGGGCAGCGCGATCGCCTCGTCGTACGAGTTGGTGTGCAGCGACTGGGTGCCGCCGAGCACCGCGGCCAGCCCCTGTACCGCCACCCGTACCAGGTTGACCTCGGGCTGCTGCGCGGTCAGCTGTACCCCCGCCGTCTGGGTGTGGAAGCGCAGCATCCAGGACTTCGGGTTCTGCGCGCCGAACTGCTCGCGCATCATCCGCGCCCAGATCCGGCGCGCCGCCCGGAACTTCGCGACCTCCTCCAGCAGCGTGGTGCGGGCCACGAAGAAGAAGGACAGCCGGGGCGCGAAGTCATCGACGGCGAGCCCGGCGTCGACCGCCGCGCGCACGTACTCCGCGCCGTTGGCCAGAGTGAACGCGATCTCCTGTACCGGCGTGGCCCCGGCCTCCGCCATGTGGTAGCCGGAGATCGAGATCGTGTTCCACTTGGGCAGCTCCTTGCTGGCGTACGCGAACGTGTCCGCGACCAGGCGCAGCGAGGGCTTGGGCGGGAAGATGTACGTGCCCCGGGCGATGTACTCCTTGAGGATGTCGTTCTGGATCGTGCCGTTCAGCTTGTCCCCGGAGATGCCCCGCTCCTCCGCGACCAGCTGGTAGAGCAGCAGCAGCACGCTGCCGGGCGCGTTGATCGTCATCGAGGTGGACACGGTGTCCAGCGGGATGTCGTGGAACAGGCGGCGCATGTCCTCGATCGAGTCGATCGCCACGCCCACCTTGCCCACCTCGCCGTGCGCGACCGGGTCGTCCGAGTCGTACCCCATCTGGGTGGGCAGGTCGAAGGCGACCGACAGTCCGGTGGTACCGGCCGTCAGCAGCTGGTGGTAGCGCGCGTTGGACTCGGCGGCGGTACCGAAGCCGGCGTACTGCCGCATGGTCCACGGGCGCGTGGTGTACATGGACCCGTACACACCGCGCGTGAAGGGGTAGGAACCGGGCTCGCCCAGCCGCTCGTCGAGGTCTTCCGGCAGGTCGCCCGGCCCGTACACCGGCTTGACCGGAAAGCCGGACTCCGTGGACCGTTCCGTCATAACGGGATCGTAGGATGTAGCACCGGTAGCGCCGGTACCGCTCGACTGAGGTCTTGGGCACATCGTCAACGATCCGTAGCGTGGAGAGTTACTAAATGTAGTATGTCGCCACGAACTGTCCGTTCTGTAGACTCCGGCTTTCCCTTCGACGGATGACCACGCAAGATGTGTAGGACCGGTACCACGAGGATCGACACCTTCCCTGGGTCGCCGCCGACCCGGGCTGAACTCGACAAGACTCGACAAGCGACGGTTATCCAGTGACGGTTAGAAGCCAGTGACGACGCAGTCTTCGACGTGGCACAGCGAACCTTCCAATCCCGCTTCCGCGAGCCAGCGGGCCGTACCGGGCACCACCATCGGCGGGCGGTACCAGCTGCGGGTGGCCATCGGGCACGGCGGGATGGGTACCGTCTGGCAGGCGGCCGACACCATCCTGCACCGCGACGTCGCGGTCAAGGAGGTACTGCTCCCGCCCGGCCTGTCCACCGCTGACCGCACCGCCCTGTACGAGCGCACCATGCGCGAGGCGCGCGCCGCCGCCGCGCTGTCCCACCCGAGCGTGGTGCAGGTGTACGACGTGGTGACCGAGGGCGACCGCCCGTGGATCATCATGGAGCTGCTGCACGCGCGCAGCCTGGCCGACATGATCATCGCGGACGGCCCGCTGCCGCCGCGGGTGGTCGCGAAGATCGGCGTAGCCCTGCTCGGCGCGCTCGAAGTCGCGCACAGCGCGGGCGTCCTGCACCGCGACGTCAAGCCGGCCAACGTGCTGATCTGCACCGACGGCCGGTGCGTGCTGACCGACTTCGGGGTGGCCAGGCTGCCCTCGGAGAGCACCCTCACCACGCCGGGCATGGTGCTCGGCTCCCCGCACTTCATCTCGCCGGAGCGTGCGGTCGGTGGCGCGTTCGGGCCGCCCAGCGACCTGTTCTCGCTCGGCGTCTCGCTGTACACCGCCATCGAGGGCCGGCCGCCGTTCGACCGGGGCGACCCGTTCGAGACGATGCGCGCTGTGGTGGAGGAGCCGCCGGCCACGCCGGTACGCGCCGGCACCCTGGGCCCGGTGCTGTTCGGCCTGCTGGAGAAGGACCCAGCGCGCCGCTGGGACGTGCCGACCGCCCGCCGCGCCCTGCGCGACCTGCTCGCCGGCCCGCTCGCCACGCAGGCGGTACACCACGTGACGGATCCGTACACAGTGGTGCCGGTGGCTCAGCCCGAGCCGCCCGCCGCCGCACCCGCCGCACCCTCCGGCCA
>DATEJJ010000015.1:0-3747 GCA_035278125.1 Rugosimonospora sp. | reverse complement strand
CGCCCGCCCGAGCCGGGCGCGCCGGCCACGTCCCGGTCCAGATCCAGGAAGGTCGCGCCCGGCAGGTGCCCGGCCAGGTAGTCCTCCCGCCCCGGCGGGCCGGCCAGCCGCCACCGCACGTCGATCAGGGTGGGTGGGTCGGCACTGGCCAGCTCGGTGGCTAGAGTGGGTACGTCGGTAAGCGGTCCGGCAACGGTCACGTCCACCAGTTTCCCGCATCCGCCCGCAACACCCAAGATCACCCCCTGACCCGCAGCGGCTCCGGCGGCGGGCCGGCAGCGCAGGGTAACCTGGGAGCGCCCCTCCAAACCTGCTGACGAGGCCCGATGGTTCACGCGAGTTCGCTGGTCGACACCACAGAGATGTACCTGCGCACCATCCTCGAACTGGAGGAGGAGGGCGTCACACCGCTGCGCGCCCGCATCGCCGAACGCCTGCACCAGAGCGGGCCCACGGTGAGCCAGACGGTGAACCGGATGGAGCGCGACGGCCTGCTGACCGTCGAGGGCGACCGCCACCTCACACTCACCGACGCCGGCCGCAGCTACGCGGTGGCCGTCATGCGCAAGCACCGGCTCGCCGAGTTATTGCTGGTCAACGTCATCGGGATGCCGTACGAAGACGCGCACGACGAGGCGTGCCGGTGGGAGCACGTGATGAGCGAGGGGGTCGAGCGGAAGGTCTACGAGCTGCTCGGCCGGCCCACCCGGTCGCCGTACGGCAACCCGATCCCGGGGCTGATCGAGTTCGACAGCGCGGCGGGTGACGCGCCGCCGGTCGCGGAGGGCGAGCGCAACCTGGCCTTCCCGGGCCTGACGGGCACGGTGACGGTACGCCGCATCTGCGAGAGCGTACAGACGGACGCGGACGTGCTGCGCCAGCTGCACGCGGCCGGGGTGGACCCGGGCGCCACGGTCAAGGTGGCGCAGGACCGGGACGAGGTGATCGTGGACCAGTCGGGCGAGAAGATCCGCCTCCCCCGCGAGGTGGCCTCCCGCGTCTTCGTCGCCGCCAACTGACGTAGCTTCGCGGCGGCAGCACGGCGCGGCGCAGGCTGCGCGGGCGTCGCGCTGGCAAGATCGGAATCTGCCGGCAGAAGGCGCATCCGAGTGCGCGATCCGCCGGCAACTTCCGATCAACGCGCCCGGGCAGCGCGCCGCGGCCGGCTCACACCGTTGTCATGTCGATCTGTCTGGCGAGGTCGATCAGCTTGGGGCGGAGCGCGTCGGCCTCCGCCTGGGCCGTACCCGCCCGGGTACGCAGGCGCAGCGTGATGATCCGCTGGTGGCCCGAGAGCCAGCCCACCTCAACCCCCGGCCCCGCGCCCGCACCCGCCGGTACCGACGCCGCGTACGCCGCCTTCCCGAGGTCCGCGACCGGCGCCGAGCCCTTGGGCGTCACCGTCGACGTGAAGATGCCCGGGTTCGCCTGTGTCGAGGTCAGCGACAGCGCCAGGTCCGGCAGGTTCGCGCCCGTCTGCTCCAGGACGCAGGTGAACGTCAGGCCGGACTGGCTCGCCGCCGCCACGTCGAAGCTGGTACCCACCGCCGCCGCGACCTCGTCGAAGTCGAGCAGCTGGCAGGCGCCGCCGGCCAGGGACGCCGGCCAGCGGGTCGGGCTGGGGGCGGGGCGGGTGCGGCTCTCCGCGCCCGCGGCGCTCGTACCGCAGCCCGTGAGCAGAGCCAGTCCGGCCAGCAGTACAGCCGTCAGCAGGCAGCGCGATCCGCGCATGTGACCCTCCCCACGATGGCGACGACACACCTTACGGCGCGCGGGTACCTGGAGGAAATCTCACAGCCCGGCGACGATGTGCTTCGCGATCTCCAGGGAGCTGGTGGCCGCCGGTGACGGCGCGTTGAGCACGTGTACCTGCCCGGGCGCGGTCACCAGCATGAAGTCGTCGACCAGCGCGCCGTCCCGCCGGATGGCCTGCGCGCGTACCCCGGCGGGGGCGGGTACCAGGTCGGCGGTGGTGACGGCGGGTACCAGGCGGGCCAGGCTGGCGGCGAACCGGCGGCGGGACAGGGAGCGGCGTACCTCGGTGACGGCGGTACCGAGCTGGGTGCGGGCCAGCCGCCACAGCCCGGGGAAGGCGAGCGACTCGGCCAGTTCACCGGGGCGGATCCGGCCCCAGGTGTAGCCCTCGCGGGCCAGCGCCAGCACGGCGTTGGGGCCGGCGTGCAGGTGACCGTCGATCATCCGGGTCAGGTGTACGCCGAGGAACGGCAGCGCCGGATCGGGCACCGGGTACACCAGGTTGCGGACGAGGCTGCGGCGCACGGTGAAGTACTCACCCCGGAACGGCACGATGCGTACCGGCGCGGAGACCCCGGCGGCGCGGGCGATCCGGTCGGCGTACAGCCCGGCGCAGTTGATCATGGTACCGGCGGTGACCTCGCCGGCCGTGGTGAGCACGGTACCGTCCCGGAACCCGGTGACCCGGGTACCGGTCAGGATCTCCGCGCCCGCCTCGCGCAGCAGCCGTACCAGCGTCGTGCAGACCGCGCCGTAGTCGGTGATCCCGGTGTCCGCCACGTGCAGCGCGGCGACGCAGGACACCTCCGGCTCCAGCTCCACCGCCTCGGCCGGGGTGATCAGCCGGGCGGTCACCCCGTTGGCCTCGGCCCGCTCGGCGAGTACCCGCAGCCGGGGCAGTTCGGCCTGGTCGGTCGCGACGATCAGCTTGCCGCACACGTCGACCGGTACGCCCTGGTCCTTGCAGAACTCCACCATGGAGCGGGCGCCGGCCCGGCACAGGCGTGCCTTGAGGCTGCCCGGCTTGTAGTAGATGCCCGAGTGGATGACGCCCGAGTTGTGCCCGGTCTGGTGGGTACCGACCTGTTGCTCCTTCTCGACCACCAGGACCGTCGCGTGTGGACGGTCGAGGATCAGCCGGTGAGCGACGGCCAGCCCGACGATCCCGCCGCCCACCACGAGGAAGTCAACCTTGTTGCGCACCTGGCCAACTAACCACAAGCTCCGCTACTCAGTCCACACCTTCCTGAGACTGCAGCTTCGCTCCTCGCCGTCGGTCAGTCGGTACCGGCCTGAGACTGCCCTCAGGCGTCGTCGCTTCGCTCCTCGCCGTCGGTCAGTCGGTAGCCGGACGGACGAGCCAGCGCGAGCGGCGGGACACGGCGGGCGAGCGGCGCGGCACCTGGACCGAGAGCAGCGCGGCGATCAGGCACAGGCCGCCGGCGCCGTACCAGGCCAGGTTGTAGCTACCCAACTGGTCGCGGATCACACCGGCCACGGTGGCCACGACCGCCGCACCGATCTGGTGCGAGGCGAACACCCAGCCGAACGCGACCGGGGCGTCCGCGCCGAACGCCTCCCGGCACAGTGCCAGCGTGGGCGGCACCGTGGCCACCCAGTCCAGGCCGTAGAACAGGATGAAGACCAGCATGTTCGGGTGCAGGCTGCTGGCGAACAGGTCGGGCAGCACCATCAGCGACAGCCCGCGCAGCAGGTAGTAGCCGCCGAGCAGCCACCGCGAGTCCACCCGGTCGGTGAGGGCGCCGCTGGCGACGGTACCCACGATGTCGAAGATGCCGATCAGGGCGAGCAGACCGGCGGCGGTCGTCTCGGGCAGGCCGTGGTCGTGGGCGGCCGGGATGAAGTGGGTGCCGACCAGGCCGTTGGTGCTGGCGCCGCAGATCGCGAAGCCGCCGGCGAGCAGCCAGAAGGTGCCGGAGCGGGAGGCGGTGCGCAGCGCGCCCACCGCCCGGCGGGCCGCGCCGCGGCCGG
>DATEJJ010000014.1:0-3146 GCA_035278125.1 Rugosimonospora sp. | reverse complement strand
ACGAACCCACCACGATCAACCCATCACTCGCGAACGGCAACAACCCCGCCACCAACGCCTGCTCACCCGCCTGCCGCGCCACCCGGAAGATATGGATGTAACTGGCCAGACCCGCGATGACCGCGACCACACCGGTCGCCAGCCGCGACACCACTGGGATACGGTGCACGAGGACGCCTCCTGGGGAGAAACCCCAGGCCAGACCCGGGGTGTAGTTTGAAGCTCCCCACGTTCATCATGGACACCCGGCTCTGTGACGGCGTCTTCGCGCTCGCCGAACGGGCCGACCTGCTCGTCATCGAGTCCACGTTCCTGCGCGCCGACGCGCCCATGGCAACCCGGTACGGCCACCTCACCGCCGCGCAGGCCGGCCGCGTCGCCGCCGGGTCGGGGGTACGCACCCTGGTACTTACCCACTTCTCGCAGCGGTACACCGACGCCGGCGCGTTCGCGGCGGAAGCCGCTGAATACTTCACCGGTACGATCGTGACCGCCGCCGATCTCTCCCGGATCCCGGTACCCCGAAGAACTCAGGTTCATCAGTAGTCACGACGGGGAATACCTCCCGCAGAGGAGGTAAGAGATGTCGTCCACACAGATCATCGTGCTGGTCGTCGTGATCGTGGTCGTGGCCGCCCTGGCCGCGCTCGCCTGGCCCATGTCCCGCCGGGCGCGGCTGCGCAGGCGGTTCGGTCCGGAGTACGACCGGCTGGTCAACGAGCAGGGCAGCCGTACGGCCGCCGAACGGGAACTGCGCGAGCGCGAGCGCGAACACGCGGGGCTGGCCATCCGGCCGCTGCCGCCGGACGCGCGGGCCAGGTACGCGACGTCCTGGGAGCAGATACAGGCGACGTTCATCGACAACCCGGCCGAGGCGGTCGGCGAAGCCGAGGCGCTGGTCACCCAGGTGATGGCCGGACGCGGGTACCCGACGGGCGACTTCGACGCGAACGCGGCGCGGCTGTCGGTCGAGCACGGCCGGACGCTGGGCCACTACCGGGACGCGCACGACCTGTACCTGAGCAACGAACGCGGCGAAGTGACGACCGAGCAGCTGCGCCAGGCGCTGGTGCACTACCGCGCGCTCGTCGCCGACCTGCTCGGCGCCGAACCCGCCGCCCCTTCCCCGCCCCCGTCCCCGCGGCCTGCCCGGGCCGCCGGGGGCGACGCCCCGCGTGACGAAAGGATGCACGACCATGCCTGACTCGTTTGTATACGGCACGCACCCGCACCGGACCGCGGACGAGACGGATGTGGAGCGGGCGGAGGTGGAGCTGGCCGCGGCGGATACGCGCGACGGCTCGCCGGACCACCCGGAGGTGGAGCACGCGGAGTCCCGCCTGGCCGCCGCCGAGGACGGCGGGTCCGCAACCCCCATCCCCCTGGGCGCCGGCACCCCCGCCGTCGGGATCGCCGAGGTCCCCGCCGCGGGCACCGCGAACGCCGTTGGCGGCGCGGACGGCGTACGCGAGCTGAAGCCGGGCGAGGCCGAACCGACCGCGGTGGGTTCGGTCTGGGACGACGACGCGCGGCAGGATCTGCGGGACCGCTGGCGCGACGTCCAGCTGCGGTTCGTGGACGACCCGAGCGGCACCGTCGGCGAGGCACAGGGGCTGGTGGACGAGGCGCTCGACCGGTACACCGCCGCCCTGGCCGGCATGCGCCACAACCTGGACGGCTGGACCTCCGGCAACGCCACCGACACCGAGGTACTCCGCGCCGCCCTCCGCACCTACCGCGACTTCCTCACCCGCCTCCTCACCTGACGACCTTGGCAGCCACGATCACGGCTCCCAGTAGATCTCGACGGGGTAGCGGTCGGGGTCCAGGCACTTGATGGAGATCAGGTCGGGGTCATTGTCCGCGGCGACGATGGGGATCCCGTCCGCGAGGAGGCGGTGGTGGAGGGCGTGGACCTCGTCGGGAGTGGTGCAGCGGAACCCGAAGTGGAGGAACTCGGGCAACTCGCCCGGCGGCGTCGGCGACTGGTGCAGGGCCAGGTCGAAGCCGTCCGCGTCGCGGATGATGACCGTGCCGTCGGGGTACCGGGTCGCCGTGGCCGGGTCGAAGGCGAAGTACGTCGCGTAGAACCGCTGGCTGCGCTCCTGGTCCGCGACCAGGAGTCCGAGGTGCCGGAGGTGCATGGAGGAAAGCGTGCCACCCCGTTGAACCACTCCGGCACCCGGCACGTGTCGAGAGTACGGATAACGAAGACACTGCCATGTGGGGGTACCGGGTGGCCGGCATGCGCGTGCCGGCCACCCGTGGGGGTTTCCCACGGCGGGCAGCTTCCGTGACCTGATCCGCGGTCCGCGACGGAGAAACCGATTCGCGAAATGTCGTACCCCAGGGGCAGGATGGGCCCGGGGTGATGATCAGACATGCAGTTGACTCCTTACCGGCGGGTGCTCGCGCTGCCCGGTCTGCGCGCGTTGGTGGTCGTCGCGCTGCTGGCGCGGATACCCGTGATCGCGGCCGGCGTGACGCTGACCCTGCACGTCGTGCTCGACCTGCACCGCGGCTACGGTGCCGCCGGTCTCGTCGGCGCGGCCAGCACGGTCGGCATCGCGCTCGGCTCGCCCCTGCTGGGCCGGCTGGTCGACCGGCGCGGGCTGCGCCTGATGCTGGTGGTCACCACGCTGGTCGAGGCGGTGTTCTGGAGCCTGGCGCCCGCGCTGTCCTACCCGGCCCTGCTGGTCGCCGCGTTCCTGGGCGGGCTGTTCACGCTGCCGGTCTTCTCGGTGGTACGGCAGTCGCTGGCCGCGCTGGTGGGTGAGGCCGACCGGCGCGCCGCGTACTCGATCGACTCGATGTCGACCGAACTGTCCTATATGGCCGGTCCCACGCTCGCGGTGCTGGTGGTCACGCAGGTCTCGGCGCGCGCCGCCATGATTGCGGTCGGGGTCACGACGGTGCTGGCCGGCCTGGGCCTGCTCGCGCTGAACCCGCCGACCCGGGCCGCGCACGAGTCGGCCGCGGACGCCACGGCGGTGCGCCGCCGCGACTGGCTGCGCGCCCGGTTCGTGGTGGTCCTGCTGGTCTCGTCGGCCACGACGATCGTGCTGGCCGGCACGGATGTCGCGCTGGTGGCGGTGCTGCGCGCGGCCGGGCAGCTCTCCTGGACCGGCCTGGTGCTCGCCGCCTGG
>DATEJJ010000013.1:0-13378 GCA_035278125.1 Rugosimonospora sp. | reverse complement strand
TGGGCGCTGCACCGGCTGCGCGGGCAGGGGCGCCACGCCGGCGACGATGCCCTCGGCCATGCCGTACAGCAGGGGCAGGGCACCGGCGACGACCCCACCGGTATGGTTGATGCGCTGCACGCCAGGTTCGATGACCTGCGCATGCCCGATGATGGTGCGCACGAGTTCCGCGCACTCCTCCAGGTGGGTGGCGATGCGTTGGAGTTGGCTACCGACGACGAACAGGTAGCCCGCGAGTCCGGCGATCAGCAGGACGATGACAACGACCGACAGAATGACCATCGCGGTCACGACCTCACTTTGTCCAGTACGCGGCCCAGGAACAGGTGGTGCTCGAGCCCTTCGGCGAGGACGGCGTCCACGCGGTCGGCGGTCTGCCCGATCAGCGCGGTGCCGGCCGTGTTGGTCGCGGCCGCGCGCAGGGTGTCGCGCACCATGACCACGCGCTGGTCGATCCTGCGCACCAGCAGGACCAGCACGGTCAGCAGCGCGGCCACCGCGAGCACGACGGCGAACCCGCCGATGATCGCGCCCCACCACAGGTTCCGCTCGGTCGGGGTCAGCGCCAGTACGTCCATCGGTCAGCCTCCTAGCCGGGTCCGGCCGCGGTGCAGCCCCGCGACGATGACCTCGGCGTGGTCGATCGTGGTGTGCAACTCGTTCAATGCGGCGGTATGGTGCACCGACTCCGTCAGGGAGTCGTTGATCGTGCCGGCCTGCTTGCCGATCGCCGCCGCCAGCAGCAGGATCGGCACCACCAGAGCGACGACCACGAGCACGACGGCGATAGCGATCACGTACCCGATGGTCCATCCGGTCATGATTCGGCCTCTCAGATCGATTCGCAGAAGTCGCGAACAGGCTTGAGGTTGGCGTTGACCGACGGCAGGACCTCAGGGACCGTCCGGGTTCTGTCGGCCACGACCTGCACCCCCCCGATCACGGCACCGAGCGTGCGCCGGACCGCCATGAGATGGAAGATGACCCGCAACAACCCGAGCGCTGCGGCAAAAATGATCAACGCGGTGATGGCCAGGGTGACCCACGCTGCTGCCGGCACGCCGGTCTCCTCTCAGCTGGCTTTCTCGGGCAGGAGCTTCGCGACCGAGCCCGCGTAGCGGACGGCTCCGGTGGCGACGTCGCGGATGGTGCCGTCCGTGGTGGCCAGCAGTTCCGGCACGCCGTCGAGTTCGCCGGCCAGCGCGACGCCGCCGGCGAGGACGTCGTCGGTGGCCGCCCGGATCCGTTCGAGGGCCGCGAGTACCCGGTTGAGCAGCGCGACCAGCACCGGGACCACGACCAGCAAAAGGATGGCGTTGCCGATCCACCACCAGGTCATCGGGATTCCCCCTCAGTTCGTTGTGGGCCGATAGGGCAGGAAGAAGCGCCGCAGCACCCGGCCGAGCGCGAGCCGCGCCGCCCGCAGCGCGATCGCGAAGCCGCTGGCTGACCGCGTCGAGTCGAGCGCGTCGGGGGACAGGCCGCGGTCGATGGCGTCGATGCGGGTCTGCATGGTGGTGGCGAAGTCGCGCATGAGGATCGCGGTGACATCAGAAATCATGCCGCGGCCGTACTGCGCCGCAGCGCCGGACAGCCGCAGGTCCTGGGCCACGTCGACCCGGGTACCCCCGCGGGCGGCGACCAGGCTCGCGGTGACCAGCATCGCGGCCTGGCCCCGGCCCTTGTCGTCCGATCCGGCGGCATCCACGACGATCCGCTTGGCCGATTCGTCCCGTTCCTTGATCTCCGCGGTGCCGCTGAACTGGAGCTTGACCGGCCCCATCCGCACCGCGACGCGGCCAAGGTACTTGTCGTCGCCGAGTTCGTCGGTCAGTTCGGCGCCCGGCAGGCACGCCGCCACCTGGCGGATGTCCTCGAAGAACCGCCAGACCCGGTCGACGGGCTGGGCCACGTCGAAACCGCTCTTGATCAGCATCAGGCCCCCTGAGTGACGCGGTAGGCGTGCGGGTCCCGCGCGAACGTGTCCCGGCAGCCGACACAGCAGAAGTGGTACGTGACGCCCTCGTGCTCCCACGGATGGCTGGACGGATCAGCCCGTACCGTCATGCCGCACACCGGGTCGCGGGCCTCGATGGGCGGGGCAGGACGGCTGTCGGGCGGGGGTTCCGGCGCGAGCTGGCCGGCTGCCCGCAACTGGACGAGCTGCGCGAGGACGGCGATCGCGATCTCGCGGTGCGCGGTGTGGCCGAGGTCGAGGCCCACCGGCACGTGCACCCGGTCGAGGAGGTTGCGCGGTACCCCCCGGTCGGCGAGGTAGCCGAGCACCGCTTCGCCCCGCTTGCGGGAGGCGACCAGACCGACGAAGGCCGGGAACGCCGACACGGCCCGCTCGATCGCCTCCTCGTCGCCGTGGCCCTGGGTGGCCACGATGACGATCGAGCGGGCGCCCAGGTCGGCCGCGGACAGTTCCGGGCTGTCGCAGACGTCCGCGCGCCAGCCCAGTGCCCGCGCGAGGTCGGCCAGCGTGTGGACCATGGGCGAACGTCCGACGATGGTCAGGTGCGGTGTCGGGATGATCGGCTCGATGTAGATCTGGAGGGCGCCTTCGCTCTGGCAGGAGATGGGGATGGCCACCATCCCCTCCGGCACCGACCCGAATTGGTCGGGCGCACCGAGCAGCAGCAGCTTGGCCTTCCGCTCGGCGATCACCCGTTGGGCCTCGCGTACCACCACCGGCTCCGCGCAGGCGCCGCCGATCCAGCCGTAGAGCTGTCCGGTGGCGGTGATCAATGCGCGGGCGCCCGGCTGGCCCGACGACGGGCCCTGTCGCCACACCACGGTCGCGAGGGCGAACTGCTCGCCGCGCCGCGACAGCTCCTCGGCCTGGTGCAGGATCTCCAAGCTTTCAGTCATCGTCGTCCGTCCGCACCGGGGGCGCGCCGGACACGTCGCGCCGCGTCGTGATGGCCTCGTAGACGCGGTCGGGCAGCAGCGGCATGTCGATGTTGCGGACCCCGGTGTCTTTGATCGCGTCGAGGACCGCGTTGACGAACGCCGCGGGCCCGCCGACGGTCGCGCATTCACCGACGCCCTTGGCGCCGATCGGGTGGTGCGGGCACGGCGTGACGACCTCGTGCAGTTCGTACCCGGGGGTCTCCCACGCCGTGGGCAACAGGTAGTCCATGTAGTTGGAGCCGAGGCAGTTGCCCTGGGCGTCGAACGTGATGAACTGCATGCTGGCCATCGCGTACGCCTCGGTGAGGCCGCCCATGATCTGCCCTTCGACGATCATCGGGTTGATCCGCACCCCGCAGTCGTCCACCGCGACGACCCGCAGCACGTCCCAGACGCCGGTCTGCGGATCGACCTCGACGGTGACGATGTAGCAGCCGAAGGGCCAGGTGAGGTTGGGGGGGTCGTAGTACGCGACGTTCTCCAGGCCGGGCTCCATGCCGTCGGGCATGTTGCTGTACGCGGCCATGGCGCATTCCTGGATGGTGACGCCATGGTCGGGGGCGCTGCGGAGGTAGAAGCGCCCGAGTTCCCACTCGAGGTCCTCCTCGGACACCTCCAGCAGGTGCGCGGCGAGCTTGCGGGCCTTCGCCCGTACCTTGCGGGACACCATCGCCACCGCCGCCCCCGCGACCGGGGTGCTGCGGGAGGCGTAGGTGCCCATCCCGAACGGTGCGGTGTCCGTGTCACCCTCCTCGACCGTGACGTCCTCGGCCGGCAGGCCCAGTTCGTGGGCGACGATCTGCGCCCAGGTCGTCTCGTGGCCCTGGCCCTGGGTCTTTGCCCCGGTGCGCAGGATCGCCTTGCCGGTCATGTGCACGCGCAGTTCGGCGGAGTCGAACATCTTGATGCCAAGGATGTCGTACTCGCGGCTGTTGCCCGCGCCGAGCGGCTCGGTCATGGTGGAGATCCCGATGCCGAGCAGGCGTCCCCTTTGGCGTGCCTCCTCCTTCTCCCTCTGGAAGTCCTGGTAGCCGATCGCCGCCAGCCCGACGTCCAGACACTTGCCGTACTGGCCGGAGTCGGTGAGGAAGCCGAATGGGGTTCGGTGCGGGAAGTCGTCGTCGCGCACGAAGTTGCGGCGCCGGAACTCAGCCTGGTCCATGCCGAGGTCCTCGGCGGCGGCCTGGACCATCCGTTCCTGGAAGAACATCGCCTCGGTGACCCGGAACGAGCACCGGTACGCCACCCCGCCCGGCGCCTTGTTGGTGTAGACGCCGCGCGCGGTCAGGTGCGCGGTGGGGATGTCGTAGCAGGAGAACGCCGAGTGCATCAGGCCGATCTTGAACTTGCTCGGTTGCGCGTCGGCGAAGAACGCCCCGTGGTCGGAGTCGGTGTGCATCCGCACCGCGAGGATCCTGCCGTCCTTACGCAGGGCCATCTCGCCGCGCAGGTAGATGTCGCGTCCGAAGCCGGTCGAGATCAGATTGCCGGTCTTGTCCTCGATCCACTTCACCGGTCGTTCCAGCAGGATCGAGGCGAGGATCGACATGACATAGCCGGGGTACACCGGCACCTTGTTGCCGAAGCCGCCGCCGAGGTCCGGCGAGATGATCCGGATCATGTGCTCGGGCAGTTCGGCGACCAGGGCCACCGCGGCGCGGATGATGTGCGGCGCCTGCGTGGTCATGTACACCGTCAGCTTGGACGTGGACCGGTCGAAGTCGGCGATCGACCCGCAGCACTCGATCGGTGAGGGGTGCGAGCGGGGGTAGTGCAGGTCGAGCTTCGACACCAGGTCCGCGTTCGCGAACGCCTGGTCGGTGCCGTGCTTGTCGCCGACCTCCCAGGTGAACACGACGTTGTCGGGCTGGTTCTCCTTGTCGTCACGGATCACCGGTGCGCCGGCGGCCAGCGCCTGCTCGGGGTTGACGATCACCGGTAGCGGCTCGTACTCGACGACGATCGCCTCACAGGCGTCCTTGGCGATGTACGGGTCGTCGGCGATCACGCAGGCGACCTCCTGACCCTGGAAACGCACCTTGTCGGTGGCCAGCACCGCCTGGGTGTCGTAGGACAGGGTCGGCATCCAGGCCAGGTTGCGGGCGGCCATCATCTCCCCGGTCAGCACGAGGTGGACGCCCGGGATCGCCCATGCCTTACTGACGTCGATCGAGGTGATCCGCGCGTGCGCGACCGGGCTGCGCAGGATCTCCATGTGCAGCATGCCGGGCAGCACGATGTCGTCGACGTAGCGGCCCTTGCCCCGGATGAACCGGTTGTCTTCGACGCGCTTGCGGCTCGCACCGAGCCCGCCGATCTTGATCTCGTCGCGTGCCTGCGTCACGACGCGCCTCCCGATGCCTGCATCTTCTTGGCGGCCCAAAGCACCGACTTCACGATGTTCTGGTACCCGGTGCAGCGGCACAGGTTGCCCGACAACGCCCACCGGACCTCGTCTTCGGTGGGGTTGGGGTTCTCGTCCAGCAGGGCCTTGGCCGCGAGCATCATGCCGGGCGTGCAGAAGCCGCACTGCAGGCCGTGCTCGTCCTTGAACCCCTCCTGCACCGGGTGCAGTTCGCTCGGCCCGGCGAGTCCCTCGACGGTCGTGACCTCGTGGCCGTCGGCCTGTACCGCGAGCATCGTGCAGCTCTTGACCGGTCTTCCATCGAACAGGACCGTACACGCGCCGCAATTGGTGGTGTCGCAACCCGTGTGCGTACCGGTGAGCCCGAGCCCCTGCCGCAGCAGGTGGGCCAGCAGCAGCCGTGGCTCGATGTCGGCCGTGCGGCGCGTCCCGTTCACGGTGACGCGCACCCGCCGGATCGGCACGCCCGCGGTCGGCTCCTCGCGGATTTCCTGGAACAAGCCGCTCACCTCAGGCCGCCCTTTCCATCGATGCGCCGCCCGGCTCGGCCACGCGGGTGAGAATGCGCGCCACGAACGTGCGCACGATATGGCGCTTGTACTCGGCGCTTCCCCGGTGGTCGGTCCTGGGTTGCGCGGCCTGCGCGGCCAGATCGGCGGCCCGCCCGATGCGCTCGGCCGTGAGCGGGGCACCCACCAGTGCCTGCGCCGCGTCGGTGGCGTCGATGGTCGTGCCGCCCACACCCGTCAGGGCGATACCCGCCCGGATGACGGTGCCGCCCGACAGTTCCACGGCGACGGCCGTACCCGCGGTCGCGAAGTCGCCGACCCGCCGCTCAAGCTTCAGGTACCCGCCCGCGGGAGTGCCTCGCGGTGCCGGGATGACCGCCTCCACCGCGATCTCGTCGTAGCCGAGCGTGTTCTGGAACGGGCCAGTGACGAAGCCCGTGATCGGGATTTCGCGCCGTCCGTGGGGGCCCTGCGCGACGACGTGGCCGCCCAGCGCCGTGACGACCGAGGCCCAGTCACCCTGCGGATCGGCGTGACACAGCGAGCCGACCAGCGTGCCCCGGTTCCGCACGATAGGGTCGGCCACCAGCGGAGCCGCCGCAGCCATCGTCGGCTGCCGGTCGGCGAGGACCAGCGAGCGTTCCAGATCCGTGTGGCGGCACAGCGCCCCGATCCGCAGCGTTCCGTCCGGGTCGACCCGGTGGTAGTTCAGCCCCGGCAGGCCGTTGATGTCGACCAGCAACTCTGGTGCGGCAAACCGCAACTTCAGCAGCGGTACCAGGCTCTGCCCACCGGCGAGGACCTTTGCCTCGCCGGCGCCGTCACACAGCAGGGCGATCGCCTCGTCGATCGAGCGCGGCGCCTCGTAGCGGAACCGCGACGGGTACATGCTGCCTCCTGATCAGTGCTCGCGCGGCGCGGCGCGGCCCGGCGTCGCCTCGGAGTCGGGGATGGCGACCGGCATCGACTCAGCCTCCGGGTCGGGTCGAGGCTCCTGATGCGGCGGCCATGGCCCCTGCACCGGCTGGGCCGCCACCTTCAGGTACTCGACCAATTGCGGAAAGGCCCAGACCGTCGGGCTTTTGCCGGTTTTCGGCGCATTCTCGATCAGTTCATAGATGCGTGGGTTGCCCCTGGGCCCGCTCGACTCGACCGCCACGATCGGGCCTCCCTTCGGACAGCGCCCGCCTGGGCGCCCATCATCGATGGTGGGCGTCATCGTGCGCGCCCATCCGCCAACCCGCAATCGTTGATTAAGGAATCGCTTACGTCACTCTCCGGAGGTACTTGTGTCCCAGGCTGGCCCGAGCTGTCCGCTTGATGTGATAGGGATCGTCCGCACCGGGCGGACCTCGCCGGAGTCGACCCCGGTACAGTCGTCGCTGAACCGGCACGAACACGGCATCCTGGACGTGTTCGAGCCCTTCGTCGAGGGCCTGTCGGGGCTGGAAGGGTTCGACTACGCCTGGCTGCTCAGTTGGCTGCACCGTCCGACGAACCCCGTACAGGCCGCGCCGCTGACGCAGGTTCCGTTCCTGCTGCGCCCCCAACAGCGGTCGATGGGAGTCTTCGCCACACGCGGTCCGCGCCGGGTCAACCCGGTCGGGCTCAGCCTCATCCAGGTGCTGGAGGTGGCCGGGCGCGAGGTGCGGTTTGCCGGGGTGGACCTACTCGACGGGACGCCCGTGATCGACCTGAAGCCGTACGTCACGCGCTTTGACCGGCCCGCCGGTGAGCCGCGCTGCGGCTGGTTCGACACCGTGCCGCTTCCCGACGGTGTGACACCGGCCGACCTGGGCCACCCGCCCGTGTCCGGAATATGTTGAATCAAGGTACTGCTTAGGTGGTGTTGACATGCCGGACCGGCCCGCCCAGTGTGTATGGATGCAGGTCCCGGCGCCGTTTGACTACGAGCGGGCGACGAGCGTCGAGCACGCGGTCCGGCTGCTGGACAGGTTGGGCGGTACCGCTCGTGTCATCGCCGGAGGACACAGCCTGCTGCCGATGATGAAGCTGCGGCTGGTGAATGTCGAGTACCTGATCGACATCAACGACCTGCACCCTGAGCTGGGCTACGTGCGGGTGGAACCGAACCGGATCCGGATCGGCGCGATGACGCGCCACCGCGAGTTGCTCGACAACGCCGAGTTGCTGCGGTTAGTGCCGGTCTTTCACGACGCGGAACGGGTGATCGCCGACCCGCTCGTCCGCAATCGCGGCACCATCGGCGGGTCGCTGTGCCAGGCCGACCCGTCCGAGGACCTGTCGGCGGTATGTACGTCCCTGGACGCGAGCTGCGTGATCCGCGGTCCGGGCGGCGAGCGGGTCGTTTCGATGGCGGAGTTCTACCGCGGCCCGTACGAAACGGCTGCCGGACCCGCGGAACTGCTCACCGAGATCCACATTCCGTTGCGACCCAACGGCTCCAGCGCCTTCGAGAAGGTCGGGCGCCGCGCCGGCGACTGGGCGGTGGTCTCGTGTGGCGTCGCGGTCTGGTTGGACGGGGACGTGATCGCCGACGCCCGGGTCGGGCTGGCGGCGGTCGGCCCCAACACCACCGGCATCCCCGCGGTCTCCGACGCGTTACGGGGCCGGCCGCCGTCGGAGGATCTCTACACCGAGGCCGGTGCCATCGCGGCTGAGCACTGTACGCCGGTCACCGACCAGCGGGGCAGCGCCGCCTACAAGCGCCACCTCGCGGCCGAACTGACCCGCCGGGCACTGCGCCGGGCGGTCGGCCGTGTCCACGGGCGGGAGCCCTGAGGATGCAGGTCGCGATGACCGTCAACGGCGACCCGGTGACCGGCGAGGTCGAGGCTCGCCTGTTGCTGGTGCACTTCCTGCGTGACCAGCTCGGGCTCACCGGGACACATTGGGGATGCGACACCAGCAATTGCGGCGCATGCGCCGTCTGGCTCGACGGCGAACCGGTGAAGTCGTGCACGGTACTTGCCGCCATGGCCAGTGGCCACGACGTCCGTACCGTCGAAGGGCTGGCCCGCGACGGCGAGTTCGACACCATCCAGCGCGGCTTCATGGCGTGTCACGGTGTGCAGTGCGGCTTCTGTACCGCCGGAATGCTGATGACGACCCGCGCCCTGCTCGACCGCAACCCGCACCCGTCCGACCTTGAGATCAGGGAGGCGATCTGCGGTCAGGTCTGCCGCTGCACCGGCTACGCCTCCATCGTCCGCTCGGTCCAGTGGGCCGCCGCCGAGGAGGCCGGCACCCGAACCTCCGTCGTGGTGGACGATGCCTCGTGAATCCCACCGAGTTCGTCGACAACGACCGCAAGCCGGTCGGCTACGGACGGATGCTGCGCAAGGAAGACCCGCGATTCGTCTGCGGCAAAGGCACCTTCGTCGACGACGTCCAGGTACCGGGGATGCTGCACCTGGCGATCCTCCGCGCGCCACTTGCCCACGCGCGGCTGGTCAACGTGGACGTCAGCGTCGCCAACGCACATCCGAAGGTGAAGCTGGTCGTCACGGGCGCCATGCTCGCCGAGCGCGGCCTTGCCTGGATGCCCACGATGTCTCACGACGTGCAGGCGGTACTGGCCACCGACAAGATCCGTTTCCAGGGCCAGGAAGTGGCGTTCGTTGTCGCCGAGGACCGCTATGCGGCGCGGGACGCGCTCGAACTCATCGACGTCGAGTACGAGCCACTACCCGCTGTCGTTGACGCCCGCACCGCGCTCGACTCCGCCGCGCCGGTGATCCGCGACGATCTCGCCGGCAAGACCGACAACCGCTGCTTCGACTGGGAGACCGGGGACCGGGCCGCCACCGACGCGGTGTTCGCCGCCGCCGAGGTGGTGGTACGCCAGGACATGGTGTATCCGCGGGTGCACCCCGCGCCGCTGGAGACCTGCGCGGCGGTGGCCGACTACGACGTCATCGACGGCGGCCTCACCCTGTGGTGCACAACGCAGGCACCGCACGCCCACCGGACGATGTATGCGGTCATCACCGGGCTACCCGAACACAAGATCAGGGTGATCTCCCCGGACGTCGGCGGCGGCTTCGGCAATAAGGTGCCGGTCTACCCGGGGTACGTGTGCGCCATCGTCGCCTCGCAGATCCTTGGCAAACCGGTCAAGTGGGCCGAGGATCGCTCGGAGAACCTCACCAGCACCGCCTTCGCCCGCGACTACCTCATGCATGGCGAGATCGCGGCGACCAGGGACGGCAGGATCCGCGCCATCCGGACCAGCGTGCTCGCCGACCACGGTGCCTTCAACGGGGTCGCCGCGCCGGCGAGGTACCCGGCCGGCTTCTTCGGCGTCTTCACCGGCAGCTACGACATCGAAGCAGCCCACTGCGCCATGACCGCGGTCTATACCAACAAGGCTCCCGGCGGCGTCGCGTACTCATGTTCCTTCCGGATAACCGAAGCCGTGTACCTCGTCGAGCGGCTGGTCGACTGTCTCGCCTTCGAACTGGATCTGGATCCGGTGCAACTGCGCCTGCGGAATCTGCTGCGACCGGAACAGTTTCCGTACACGACGACGACCGGGTGGACCTACGACTCCGGTAACTACGAGGCCACCCTTCGCGAGGCGCTGCGGATCGCCGACTACGACCAACTGCGCCGCGAGCAGGCCGACAAACGCGCGCGCGGCGAACTCATGGGCATCGGTGTCTCCTGTTTCACCGAGGCGGTCGGTGCCGGCCCTCGCAAAGACATGGACATCGCGGGCCTCGGCATGGCCGACGGCGCGGAACTTCAGGTGTACCCCACCGGCACGGCCGTGCTGCGCGTGGCGTGCCAGACCCAGGGCCAGGGTCACGAGACGACGTTCGCGCAGATCGTCGCCGAGGAACTCGGTATCCTCCCGGCGGACATCAAGGTCGTGCACGGCGATACGGAACAGACCCCGTTCGGCCTCGGCACCTACGGCAGCCGCTCCACCGCGGTCTCCGGAGCCGCTGCTGTCGTCGTCGCCCGCAAGGTGCGGGACAAGGCGCAACTGATCGCCTCGGCGATGCTGGAGATCGACGTCACCGACCTGACCTGGGAGAAGGGTCGATTCCAGGTCGTAGGTGACGCGAACACGTCTGTCACCATCCAGGACGTCGCGGCATGGGCGTACGGGACCGGTGGGCTGCCCGACGGGGTCGAGGCCGGGCTCGTGGCCCAGGTCCACTACGACCCCGCCAGCCTGACCTACCCGAACGGCGCGTACATCTGCGTCGTCGACGTGGACCCCGACACCGCCGTCGTCTCGGTTCGCCGGTTCATCGCCGTCGACGACTGCGGTACCCGAATCAATCCCATGATCATTGAGGGCCAGGTGCACCGGGGCCTCACCGATGGTGTCGGGATGGCGCTGATGGAGATGATCGCGTTCGACGAGGACGGCAACTGCCTCGGCGCGTCATTGATGGACTATCTCCTGCCCACCGCGCTGGAGGTGCCGGACTGGGAGACGGGGTTCACGGTGACGCCCTCGCCGCACCATCCGATCGGCGCGAAAGGGGTGGGGGAGTCGGCGACCGTCGGCTCCCCGCCAGCGGTGGTCAACGCCGTACTGGACGCGCTGCGACCGTACCGGCTGCGGCACGTCGACATGCCGCTGACCCCGCACCGGCTGTGGCATGCGATGCGCGGCGAGCCGCAGCCTCCCATCTGATGCGCCCGTCGCGACACCTCCGCAGCGGCTAAAGCCAGCGGTCCTCATTAGCTCCAGAGCGTGACATGGATCGATGGTTTGAACCGGCCGACGGTGGCCCCGGAACCGCGCAACATCGCTTGAGTAGCGCGCGGCGTGGTGATGAAGCGGACCAACTCCGCCGCCTCGGGCGACGGGGGCTGCCCGGTCAGGGTGAGGATGCTCCACGCTCCACTGACCTGCAACGCGGGCGCGTGTATCCGTACCAGATCGCCGTTGACCAGGTCCTGTGAGACGGCGAACGCCACGACCAACGCGAGCCCCTTGCCGCGTTTGGCTTCCTCGACCGCGGCCGCGTGGCTCTGGTAGATGCGCTGACGCGTCTCGGGCACGCCGATGGTGCGGAGCACGTTCGGGACCACCTCGGTGTTGTACGCCGCCGAAGGCCCGAGCAACCAGGTCTGGTCCCGCAGCGCGCTGAACGCGGGTCGGTGCCCGGCCATGGGGTGGTCCGCAGCCGCGACGGCGACCACCTGGTAGTTGAGGAAATGGGTGCCGGCGATGGCCGTGCCGAGGCGGGCCGGACGCGGGCCGATCGCGGCATCGACCGACCGGGTGAGCAACAGCGACTCGAACCGGCCCGGGTCATGGTCGCTCAGTTCGACGTCCAGGTCGTTCGCCCGGTCGGCGAAAAGCTCGATCAGTCCGGGGGCGGAGTACTCGGCGAACAACGGCGACGTGGCCATCCGCAGCATCCTGCGGCCGCCACCGGCCTGGCGAACTTCGATGATCGTGCGGTCCTGCAGACTGAGCATCTCGGTGGCCCGGCTGGCAAGACGCAGGCCACCCGGGGTGAAGGCGAGCCCCGCGACGGTCCGGACGAACAGCCTGTCGCCGAGTTCCTTGCGTAACTGCCCGATGTGCAGGGAGACTGCGGCCTCGGAGACCTCCAGATCTGCCGCCGCGTGCTTCACCGACCCCAGTCGCACGACCGCGGCGTAGGCGCGCAACTGAGTCGGCGTCAACCTTCTCGATCTCCTTAGCAGCAGCGACGACCCTGGGGTATCTAACCATGCTAGATCCACCCGCGGCGAGCGCAGCCGGCATGATCGATTATCATGTCTGCCGAAATGCCTTCCGTGCGGGTCACGCGGCGCGGAGGCCGCCACCACCGGCCGGCGACGAGCCCGGCCCGCCCCACCACGACAGTGACCAGCCACCCCGAGGCCACACGCCTCCCGTCCGGGCGCGGCCGGGCGCGGGTCGGGTGTCGTCCAGCAGCGCGCCGCGTGCGACTCGCCGCGTCACGTCGGCGGTACCGGACTCCGGCCCGAATGCTACATCGCCACGCCAGTCGAGCGCGGACACCGTCGAGGCGGATGCAGACCCCGGAACGGGGACTCCTACTACCGGACCGCCACGCTCGACCGGCTCCCGGCTGCACTCGCCGGGAGGCTGGCAGAGTCCCGTTAACGGCTGGATCCACCCAGGAAACGCTGTCCATTCCGTCGATTGTCTTGGCTCCGTCCAGGTCGGCCAGCGACAAGCCGACGAAGGCCGCGGCCTCGGCGGAAGCTCACACCGGACCTACTCGAGCAGCTCGTCCGCGACCAAGACGAAGCGGTGCGCCTGCAGGTGGCACGGCACCGGAACACGCCGCGGTCAGCACTTGAGCGGTTGGCTCAGGACGATTGGCAGCGGGTCGCCGTCGCAGCGGCCGAGCGGATGCGCTGACGGTTGATCGCGATGTGCCGGCAGATCTGCCGGCACATCGCGCACTCGCCTTGACGATGTGCCGGCAGCCTCAGGCGTTGTCGCACTGGCTCGTGTCGGGGCCGGTGCCGTAGGCGTACCGCAGGAAGTCCACCATGTCGGTCTGCCAGAACGGCCAGGAGTGGGTACCCGTGCCGGTGCAGAACCGGTGCACCACGCCCGACGTCGTCAGCGCCTTGTCGAAGTCGAAGTTCTGCTGGG
>DATEJJ010000012.1:0-14339 GCA_035278125.1 Rugosimonospora sp. | reverse complement strand
GCGTGCGCGACCGACGGTCCCACCAAGACCCCGGTCATCAGCGCCGCGCCAGCGGCTACCACGAACGCGACCCTTCCTGCCCACCACCACGCGACTCGCACCATGGCCCACCACTCCTCATTCCAATCGGGATCGCCCTGCGTGGGCGTGGCGTTCCATCGCGTTCCAGCCGGGAGGCGACGCTGAACGCCCTGGCGACGCTGATCCTGGCGAGGGAACCCGCGGCCCGCTCGTTGAAGAACACGAAACGGCGCTCCGGATGCCCGACGCCGATGTCCGTGCCCACCCAGTGCCGTTCCCGGGCCTGGTGGTACCCGCCGACCAGCTACACACCCACCTTCGGCCTCATCGCCGTCGACCGCACCACCTTCACCCGGACCCCCAAGCCCAGCGCCCACTGGCTCGGCAACCTCGCCAAGACCGGCCTGCTGTCGGCACCGGCGACCGGCTGACCGATCCACCCGCACGCACCCTGAGGAAGGCCCGTCCGTGCCGGACTGATCGCCGGCGTCGTCGTGCTGCCCGGCACCTCGTACGCGTCGACCGGTCGGACCACGACCGGTGGTAGCTTCGTGAATTCTGACATCTGGGAGTCGTACCTGCCGTCCAACTGGCGGGTCGGCGACTGCACGATGCTGGCGAACTACACCCCGGCGGACAACCGCAGCTTCATGCGCATCGTTCGGCCGGACAGCACCGGCCACACCAACGTGTACGTCTTCGAAGCTACCGAAACCGCTGCCTCGCCAACCGACGTGTGGTGGACGACGCTGACCTTCTACACGGCCTTCGGTACCCCGATCCTGACCACACCCAAGATCGCGGGCGCCCAGATGACCAGCACCAACCAGATCTACCTGGCCGATGCGTGGGCCGGTTCGTCCGTGATAATCGACCCTCAGTTCTTCCCGCTGATCGCGTACGTCCAGTGGGATGTCTCCTGCTGAACCCCGCCGCCCGCCCCGATCACCGTTCAGAGTTCACTGGAGCGGCTCGGGTCGGTGCGCGGAAGTGCGCCGCTACCGGCGTCGTGGTGGCTACCAGGCGAACGCGGTCAGGTGGGTGACCGGCTCAGCGAGCACCACCAGTACGGGCAGCACCGGTAGTGCGGTGAACGTGGCGGCCAGAGTGGCCCGCGCGGTGACGGGTAGCCGCCGTGGCGGGTGCAGTAGCCGGGTGATGCGTTCGGCCGTGTCCCCGCCCCCGGCCGCCAGCACACCGGGCGGGGTGGCGGCGGCCTCGGCCATGGTCACGAGTGCCCGGGCGAGGGCGAGAGGGGACTGGGCGCGGGCGGCGACCTCGTCGGCGCACAACTCGACCAGCCGGGCCACCTGGGTGTGTGCCTGCGTGAAGACCGGCACCCGCGGGTAGGCGTGGTGGAGGACTCCGGCCACCGCGCACAGCCGGTGGTGACGGCCGGCGGCGTGGGCCCGCTCGTGCGCCAGTACGGCCGCCAGTTCGGCCTCCGGCAGCCGTGTCAGGGCGCCGCTGGTCACCACCACCCGGTCCGGCCAGCCGGGCAGCAGGTAGGCCGCCGGGTTCGGGTGGGCCAGCACCGTCACTCCCAGGTCGGTGCGGGCCTCACCGACCAGCCGCAACAGCCGCCGGTGCCGGCGACGGCGCCGTACCGCGTCGGCCAGCCGGGTGGCCCCGGCCACCAGCCGTACCGCCATCACACCCAGCAGCACCAGGCCGGCCACGGCGACCACCTGTCCGGGGCGGCCGTGCGCCCCGGACAGGGCGTCCAGGCACAGCCGCCACACCCCACCGGGCAGCAGGACGCCGTGGTCGGACCGGTAGTGCAGCAGCGCCGCGGTGGCGGCGGCCACCGTCGCGGTCAGTACCGCGGCCGCGGTCGCCTGCCAGGCCAGCAACCCGAGCCGGGGCGCCCGGTACGCCCACCGCGCGCCGGCCAGCATCCGGGGTACGGCTACGGCGAAGGTGAGCGCGAACGCGGCGAGCAGGACGGTGATCATCGGCCGGCGATCCGCCGCTCGAAGTTGTTCAGCGCCTCGCGCAGCGTCGCCGCCTCCTCCAGCGTCATCCGCCCCACGAAATGGGTCAGCGCGGCCAGGTGGTCGCCGCTGTCGTGCAGGTCTTCGCGCATCAACTGGGCGGCCATCTGCTCCCGGCTGGCCGCCGCCGTGTAACGGTAGGCGCGGCCGGCCGGTTCTCGGCGCAGCCAGCCCTTCTTGAACAGCGCGTCCATCGCGGTCATCACCGTGGTGTAGGCGATGGCGCGTTCCCGGCGCAGGTCGCCCACGATGTCGCGCACGGTGGCCGGCGCGCCGCGGTGCCACACGTGCCGCATCACCGCCTCCTCCAGCGGCCCCAACCCACGCATCCGCACCCCTCCCAGAGCTACGCCCGACGATCGTAGCAACGCGGAGAGGCGTCGCGACATGTCCATGACACCATTGGAAGATCAGGTGTTGTGGAACTCTTACCGATCCCGCTATCTACGGCCGTCGGCCGTAGATAGCTCTTGCGAAACCTCACGGCGGGTGTCTAGCCTCGGGCGTCGTCCGGTCGTCACCAGGCCCGCCCACCCGAAGGGGTCGCGGTCGGCGACCCTGTCGGGAATGGAGGCTGGCCGCGCCGTGGTGCCCTCAGACCGCCACCACCCCGCCCTGCCCCGGGCCACCCACCCCACCCACGCCCGCATACTCACGCTGGGTACCTGCCTCGTCGCGGCCGTGCTGGCGCTGGTGTCCGGCCGCGCCGCGCTCGCGGCCCCGTCGCCGGGGCAGGTGGAGGCCCAGATCAACCAGGCGTGGAACCAGCTGGAACCGCTCATCGAGCAGTACGACCGGGTACACGCCCAGTTGCAGGCCAACCAGGCCAAGGCCGCCGCCCTGGGTAGGCAGATCCAGCCGCTGCAGTCGCAGGTGGACCTGGCCATGAGCCGGGTCGGGGTCATGTCGGCCAACCTGTACAAGACCGGCCCCGCCTACCGGATGGCCGCCCTCATCACCGCCGGCACCCCCACGTCCCTGCTGGACCAGTTGACCACCGTGAACCAGCTGGCCCGCCAACAGACCGACCAGGTCGCCGCCGTGGCCGCGCAACGCGACAGGTACGCCGCCGCGAAGAAACCCTTCGACGTGCTGGTCGCGCAGCTCTCCGCCCAGGACGCCGACCTGGCCGCCAGGAAGAACGCCATCCAGGCCCAGCTGACCACGTTGCAGACGCTGCGCCAGCAAGCCTACGGCGCCGGCAGCGCCGGTACCGGAGCCCTCAAGCCGGTGGCCAGCTGCCCGGTGGAGTACTCCGGCGACGCGGGCAGCAAGGCAGCGGCCAAGGCGTGTTCGCTGATCGGCAAGCCCTACATCTGGGCCGCCGCCGGCCCCACCGGCTACGACTGCTCCGGCCTGACCCTGACCGCCTGGGCCACCGTCGGGGTGAGCCTGGGGCACTTCACCGGGTGGCAGTGGAACGAGACGAGACCGGTGACCCGCACCCAGCTGCACACCGGAGACCTCGTCTTCTTCTTCCCCGACCACCACCACATGGGCATCTACGTCGGCGGCGGGTGGATGGTGCACGCCCCCACCACCGGGGACTTCGTGCGGATGGCCAGAATCGACAGCCCGTACCTCCCGATCGCCGGCTACCGCCGGCCAGGCTGATCGATGGGCGGCGACGCGATGTGGGTACGGGTGCCGGCCGGCACCCGGCCCGTCCGTGTGCTGCTGGGCTTGGCAATGGTGACAGCGGTGCTGCTGATGCATGGCATCGCCTCCACGTCCGGGTGCGCCGGCGGCATGCCCATGCCGCCACCGCAGTCCGGGCACGCGGCGACGGCCCTCATGGCCAGCCCACCCCACGCCGTGTCCGACACGCCGCCATTGAACAGTCCGTTGTGGACACTCCCGCGTGGCGCCGGCGGCGATATGTGCGTGGCACTGCCCGCGTCGCCGGAGTGGGTCGCCGTACTCATCCTCCTGCTCGTCGCCAGCGGCGCCCGCCTCGGCGACCCACGGCAAGCCACACCGCCGCGGCGAGCACCGGCCTGGCGCGCACCGCCGGACAGCGGTGCCGCCCTGTTGACCCGCATCGGCGTCAGCCGGACCTGAATCGGACCACGCCGGCCGCACCACGCCGCGCGGCCCGCGCTCGTTGCCCGATTCGACCCCGGCACACCCACGCCCGGTGTGCCCTCGCGGAAAGACACCCATCATGACTCGCATCACGCGCATCCTTGCCCTACCACTGCTGGTCGCCGCCGTACTGATCGCCACGGCCTGCGGCAACTCCACCAACACGACGTCCTCCGGCACCGGGATGCCGGGCATGGGCACCAGCCCGATGATGTCCAGCGCACCCAGCCCGATGGGCTCCGGCATGGCCGGCATGCCCGGGATGGGCGACAGCGACATGTACACCGGCACCGGCCTGGCCGCCACCGTATCCGGGTTCACCTTCACACCCGCCACCACCACACTCGCCTCCGGAAAGAAAACCTCGTTCCGGTTCGCGATCCGCGACAGCACGGGCATGGCCCTGAAAGACTTCGCCGACGACCAGACCAAGCTGATGCACTTCTACCTCGTCCGCTCCGACCTGACCGGCTTCCAGCACATCCACCCCACCATGGCCGGCGACGGCACCTGGACCGCGGCGCTGGCACCGCTGCAAGCCGGCACCTGGCGGGCGTACGCGTCGTTCATCGCCAAAGACATGTCCGGCAAGCAGACACCCCTGGTGCTCAGCGCCCCGCTGCGAGTGCCCGGTGGGATGGCCATGACCACCACCCTGCCCAAGGCGGCCCCGAGCACCGAGGTCGACGGGTACACCCTGAAAATGAGCGGCGAGGCGATGATGGCCAGCATGACCCACGCGCTGACCGTCACCATCACCCGCGGCGGTAAGCCGGTCACCGACCTGCAGCCATACCTCGACACCTACGCCCACCTCACCGCGTTCCACCAGGGCGACATGGCCTTCGCGCACCTGCACCCGCAGGGCGAAGCCATGGGCGACCACGGCGGCCCCACCCTCACCTTCCAAGCGGTGCTGGCCAAAGCCGGGAACTGGCGACTGTTCCTCCAGTTCCAGACCGGCGGCACCCTGCACACCGCGGCCATCACCGTCACCGTCGGCTAGCGACCAAAGATCGCTATGGCGAGCTTTTGATCTCCCGTTGTCGCGGTGAGGCGGTTGGGGTGATCAGCTCCACCTCGCTCGCGGCGAGGGCGTCTCTCAGGTCGGGCGGCGGTATGGTGTCAGTGATCAGGTAGTCGGCGCTGCTCAGCTCGGACACCTGGGCGAACAACCGGCGGCCGAACTTGGAGGAGTCGGCGAGGATCGCCACGCGGGTGGCGCGTGAGATCATCTCCCGCATCATGGCGGCCTCGGCCAGGTTGCTCGTCGTGTAGCCGGCGTCCGCCGAGACCGCCCCCACCCCGATCAGCGCCAGGTCGCAGCTGATGTCCAACTCGGCGCCGCCGTTGGCCCGGAAACTGACCGGTCCGATCGTGGCGAGGGTGAGCGCGCGCACCGCGCCGCCGAAGACGTAGATGTCGCGTATCGCCGAGGCGGGCAGCGCGGCCGGCACCAGCAGGTTGTTCGTTGCCACCGTGAGATCGCGGTGCTGGCGCAGGCCACGGGCAAGCGCGAGCGTGGTCGTGCCTCCGTTGATCATGATGGTGGAGCCGTCCTGGACCAGCCCCGCGGCCAGCGCCGCGATCTTCTCCTTCTCCTGCTCCTGCAGGCTGAGCCGCTGGTCGACGGCGCGGTCGGTGCGGGAGACCGTCGACAGGCTGACGGCACCGCCGTACGTGCGGACGAGGACCCCGTCGGCGCTGAGCTGATCGAGATCGCGCCGCACGGTGTCGATGGAGACGCCGAAGCGCTCAGCCAACTCGCCCACCGTGACCTGACCGGCGTCGGCAACGTATGCCGCCAGCTGGGCTTTGCGTCCGGCGGGCAGATTCCGCTGCCGCTCGTCCTTGTCAACGCTCACTGCTTCCCCTCGTCAGTGCGGCAGTATGCCACAACCACGCGGCCATGGGCCACAACGCCGCCAAGAGCGGCAAAGAGCAGCACGGACGGGCAAATCACCTCGCTCAGCCCTTGTCAGCTGTCCGATCTCAGCACACAGGTCCAGGCCCGAACCGCGAAGCGTGCCACCCGATGCAAGAGTATGCCATTATTCGCTTGTCTTTGCTGTCCTGACCTTGTCCTGGGCTGCAACACGCTGCTAACGTGGCGCCAGTCCCGCAAAGAACAGTAAGATCTCTCCACATAGAAGGAGCTCGCCATGGCTACACGCACATCCCGGCTGAGGCGCATAGGGGCACTGACGGCGGCCGTGACGGTCGCGTTCGGGGCGGCGGCCTGCGGGTCGAGTGGCACGGGCGGCACAAGCTCGGACGGGACCGTGACGCTGGAGTTCGCGCAGTGGTGGGGGGCCGAGCTGCCGTCGGGGTCGTTTGACAAGATCATTTCTGGCTTTACGGCGCAGAACCCGAACATCAAGGTCAAGCTGCTCAGCGCGCCATACGCTTCAACCAAACAGCAACTGGTCACCGGCGCGGCCTCCCGCACCCTGCCCGACGTGGTGGGCCTCGACGGCGCCTGGGTCAACGACTTCGCCAAGCAGGGCGCCATCGCCGATCTCTCCAAGCTGATGACCGATGCGCACTACGACGCGAGCCAGCTCGCCAGCCAGATCCAGCTCAACGGGAAGACCTACATGATCCCGGTGGTCAACTTCGTGTACCCGTTGTTTGTCAACAAAGACCTGCTCGCCAAGGCCGCCGTCGCGGCGGTGCCCACCACCCGCACCCAGTTCCTGGATGCGGCCAAGAAGATCAGCGCTACCGGCGGCGACGTCAAGGGCTGGGCGCTCCCGCTCGACACGGCGGTCCCCAACGGCGTCCAGAACGACGTGATGTCCTGGCTGTGGGCGTCCGGCGGCAGCATGATGCAGGACGGCAAGCCCAACCTGACCAGCGCACCGGTCAAGAGCACGGTGGCGTTTGTGAAGAGTCTTTACGATGCCAACGCCATCGCCGCCGGCGCGCTCACCATGAAAGAGCAGGACAAGGTCGAGAAGTTCACCAACGGCCAGGTCGGCATGGTGATCGACTCGCTCGCGCACATCAACTTGATCAAGAAGAACAACCCGAAGCTGAACTTCACGGTGGCGGCCCTGCCGGCCGAGGACGGCTACACCGGCAAGCGCGGCATTCCGTACGCGTCGTGGGGCATCGGCATCTCCAACTCCACCAAGCACAAGGCCGAGGCGTTCAAGCTCGTCTCCTACCTCTTGAGCAAGGACGTCAACGCGCAGCTCAGCACGGTCGCGAACGGTTTCCCGGGCAACAAGGCCGCCGAGCCCGATTTCGGCGACAGCGACCCGCTGTTCAAGACCGCGTTCGACATCTACAAGCAGGGCTATCCGGCTAACGAGTTCGTCGGCCTGCCCAAGTCCGAGGACCTCATGCGCAGCTTCGACGAGCAACTCCAGCTCGTACTGACCGGGAAGGCGACCGTCGACGACGCCCTCGCCAAGGCGCAGGACTCCTGGTCCTCGGTGATCTCGTAGCCCCGCCCGGGCGTCGTGCCAGCCTGCCCTGCCGCCAAGACCGGAACTGCGACAAGAGCGGCCGGCGCGGCGCCCGACCAAGGAGACAACGATGACATCCCTGATCGCCTCGAAGACCGCGGCGCCGGTCGAACAGGCGGCGCCGCGACCGCGGAGAACACTGGCCCGGCGCCTCGTCCCGTACGGCTATCTGTCCCCCACGATCGTGCTCCTGTTGGTCCTGATGGTGGTCCCCATCGTCATGGTGATCAGCTACTCGTTCAGGGACAACGTGATCGTCCAGGAGAACTCGGTGTTCGCCGGGTTCGCCAACTACGCCAAGGTGCTGACCGACCCTGACTTCCTGGCTGCGCTGAAGAACACCGCCGTCTTCATCTCGGTCAGCACCGTGGCCCACCTGCTCCTCGGTCTCGCGTTCGCGATGATGCTCAACACTCAGCTGCTGAGCGGGGTCACCAAGGCCATCTTCCGGATCGTCTACATCCTGCCCTGGCTGTTCACGGTCGCCGTGATCGCCGTGATCTGGCGGTTGCTGCTCGACCCGGCCGGAGTGATCAACTACGTGCTGCACACGCTGGGCCTGATCCAGCAGGGCGTGAACTGGCTCGGCGACCCGGACAAGGCGCTCTGGGCGGTCACCTTCGTCAACATCTGGGCCGGCTACCCATTCTTCATGATCAGCCTGCTGGCCGGGCTGCAGGGCGTTCCCGCCGAGTTGTACGAGGCGGCGGCCGTTGACGGGGCCAACCCGGTGCAGCGCTTCCTGAATGTGACGCTTCCGCAGCTGCGCCCGGTGATCATCAGCATGGCGGTGCTCGACCTGATCTGGACCTCTCAGCAGTTCGCGCTGATCTGGATGACCACCGGCGGCGGCCCGCTGAACACCACCGAGATGCTCAGCACCTACACCTACAAGCAGGCATTCAGCGAGTACGAGTTCTCCACCGCGTCCGCCGCCGCCGTGATCGTGCTGCTGCTGACGATGATCCTGGCGTTCTTCTACGTCCGCCAACAGAGGGAGCGGTGAAAATGACCCGCGTCAAGACCCGTCGCACCCTGGCGAAGGCCGGCGTCATCACCGGGCTCGCCCTCGGGGCGCTCTTCGCCGGTCTGCCGGTCCTCTGGATGCTCTCCACCTCGTTCAAGAGCAACGGGGAGGTCTTCCAAAGTCCGCCGAAGCTGATCACCAAGGGCTTCTCGTTCGGCGCCTACCGCGAGATCCTCGGCAACGGCACTCAGCTGAGATACTTCCTCAACAGCTACGTCGTCGCCTTCGCGGTGACCGTCTTGACGCTGCTGGTTGCCCTCCTGGCGGGCTACGCGTTCAGCCGCTTCCGGTTCCCGCTGCAGAAGACCATCAACGCCGTGATCGTCAGCGTCCAGGCGGTGCCGCCGATCACGCTGGTCATCCCGTACTTCGGGCTCGTCGTCGCGCTCGGTCTGTACAACACGTACCCGGGCCTGATCTTCACCCACATGGTCTTCACCCTTCCGTACGCGATCATCATGATCACCGCGTACCTGAACACGCTGCCCCGGGAGCTGGACGAGTCCGTCAAGGTCGACGGCGGTACGGGTTGGACCGCGCTGTGGCGGATCCTGGTGCCGATCTCGGTTCCCGGCCTGATTGCGGTAGGCGTCTACACGTTCATGATCTCGTGGAACGAGTACCTGTTCGCGCTCACGCTGACCCGCACCGACGACATGCGCACTGTGCCCATCGGCATCCAACTGCTCATGGGCCAGCACTCATACGAGTGGAACCAGATGATGGCCATGAGCATCCTCGGTTCCATTCCCGTCCTCGTTCTTTTCCTGATCTTCCAGCGACGGTTCATCGGCGGGCTCACCGCCGGCGCCAT
Source organism: Rugosimonospora sp. (assembly GCA_035278125.1). Classification (GTDB taxonomy): domain Bacteria; phylum Actinomycetota; class Actinomycetes; order Mycobacteriales; family Micromonosporaceae; genus DATEJJ01. The sequence continues at coordinate 4,925 of DATEJJ010000012.1, read as the reverse complement.
CAAGGCATGAAACCTCCCGGCAACACCGAAGGAGAACCCGAGAAATGCTGACGACCGGCAAAACGATCCTTGACGTCGCCAACAAGCACAGCTTCGCCGTGCCCGCCTTCAACATCAGCGACTGGGCGATGTTCAAGGGCATCGTGGAGATCAGCGAGGAGAAGGACGCACCGCTGATCGTCGGAATCCACCCCGACGAGGTGCGGCACATCGGCCGCGAGATGATCACAGGCATCATCGAGCGGTCGCACAACGCGACCGTCCCGATCGCGATCCACTGGGATCACGGCGCCACCTACGAGCAGATGCTGCAGGCGATCCAGTACGGCTTCACCTCCGTGATGATCGACGCCTCGCTGCAGCCGTTCGGGGAGAACCTCGCGATCTCGAAGCGGGTCACCGACGCCGCGCACGCACTCGGCCTGTCGGTGGAGGCCGAGCTCGGCACGATCGGCGCGAACGACAGCTATGCCGAGGGCGGCTCCGCCACCATCATCTACACCGACCCCGACGACGCCGTCACCTTCGTCGAGCAGACCGGCGTGGACAGCCTCGCCGTGGCGATCGGCACCTTTCACGGCCTCTACCCGGCCCACCTGAAGCCCGAGCTGAAGCTCGACCTGCTCAAGGAGATCAAGAGTCGGGTGCAGATTCCGCTGGTGCTACACGGCGGCTCCGGTAACCCGGACGACGAGATCGCCGAGGCATCGCGGATCGGCATAAACAAGATCAACATATCCACCGACATCAAGATCGCCTACCACAACAAGATGCGCGAGGTGCTGGGTAGCGACCCGAAGACGCGCGAGCCGAACGCCATCCAACCCCCGTGCGTCGAGGCCATGAAGATCGTCGCGGCCCAGAAGATCGACTTGTTCGGCGCCGCTGGCAAGGGGGCACTCTACTGACATGGCCGACGCGTCCCGTATCGTCCTGGGCCTCGGCGGTGGTGTGGATTACGAGCTGAAGCTCACCGCCGGAGTCCTGGCGGAGTTGGTCTCCGCGTACGGTATCCGCGCCGCGGACCTGACGTCGCCGATCGCGGTAACCGACGAGCGGGATCTCGTGGTGTCCCTCCTGGGCTACGTGGCCAGGGGTGGCGGCGGCGAGCACTTCGTCGCCTCCGCCCGGGCTCTCGAAACCTTCGCGCACCGGTTCCCGCACCGGGTCACCCTCGGCGGCACGTCGGTGCGGGCCGGAATCCTCATGAGCCGGCTCGGCATCCCGTCGACGTTGCACCTGGTCAGCGTCAACGACACGGTGCGCCGCCTGGTACCACCGGACATTTCATATGTCTCCAGCAGCGCTGAGGACACCTTCTATCCCCACCTCATCGTGCAGTACGACCGGGGCTTGCGCGTTCGCACCGGCGACCTGGACATCACGGCGCCGCACCCGAACCGGCTGATCTACGTCAACGACCCAGCCAACCGCGACATGCGGCTGACCGACGACCTGGGCGACCGGCTCCGCGATGCCTCCGTCTTCCTGATCTCCGGGTTCAACGCCATGCGCGACGAGGCCGAACTCGACACACGGCTCGCCTCGCTCCGCAGACACATGCGGCGGCTCCCGTCCGGGGCCGTGACCTACTTCGAGGACGCGGCATACCACGAGCCCGCCATCAGCCGTCGGGTCCGGGACAAGCTGCTCGACAAGGTCGACATATACGGGCTGAACGAGGACGAGCTCCAGTCGTATCTCGGGCACCGGGTCGACCTGCTTTCCGCGTACCAGGTGGCCGAGGCGCTCGCGGCTGTGCGAGCGCTCATCCCGGGACCGACGCTGGTGTTGCACACGACATACTGGGCGGCGGCGGTCGGTTCCCGGGCCGGCGCGCTCGCCGAGGCGCTCGAGACCGGCACACTGATGGCGGCCACCCGCTACTGCTACGGCGACGACTTCACCGACGAGGACGTCGACCGGTTACGCCGGCAACCGCGTCGGTCCGAGTCCGTCGCCTTCGCCGCGGCGCTGCGCGAGCGGATGGGCCACACGGTTCGCTGTGTCCCCGGATTCGCGCTCGATGTCGAGAACCCGACCACCGTTGGGCTCGGCGACACGTTCGTCGGCGGCTTCCTCGCGGCGATCGCGCGAAAGGATCAGTGATGAGCACCATCGAGACGCTGCCAGCCAACCAGCCGGAGACTTTCTACCGCGGCGCCGGCCGGATCGCCGGATTCCGCACCGTGCCGGCGCTGGCCGACCGGCCCGAGGACTGGGTGGGCTCGACGACCAGCCGGCACGGTCTCGCCCCGTCCGGGCTGTCCACCCTGCCCGACGGCCGCGTGCTCGCCGACGCGATCGCCGCCGACCCGCGCTGGTGGCTCGGCCCTGATCGCACCGACACCGGCATCCTGGTGAAGCTGCTCGACGCCGGCCAACGGCTACCGCTGCACGTGCACCCCGACCGCCGCTTCGCCACCGCGCACCTCGCTTCGCCGTACGGGAAGACCGAAGCCTGGGTGATCGTCTCCGCACGCCCCGACGCGTACGTTCATCTTGGTTTTGCTCGCGACGTGGAAGCCAGCGAACTCGCCGCGTGGGTCGCCGGGCAGCAGACGCAGCGGATGCTCGCCGCCACCAACCGCGTCCCGGTCGCAGCCGGCGACGCGATCCTCTGTCCAGCCGGCCTGCCGCACGCGATCGGCGACGGCATTCTCCTGATCGAGATCCAGGAGCCGACCGACTTCTCCGTCCTGCTCGAATACGAGGGCTACGACCTCACCGACGGACACCTGGGCCTCGGCTACGACCTGGCCCTACGGTGCGTCGACCGCAGCGCGTGGACGCCCTCGCGGATCGCTGGTCTCCGGGGCGTGGACCGGCTGCTGCCCGAGGCCGCGGACGAGTTCTTCGCCGCCCGCCGCCTACGCGGCGACGACCGTCTGAACCAGGGATTCAGCATCCTGATCGCGGTGGCCGGCGAGGGCAGGCTGACCGGGCAGAAGGACGACCGGTCACTCCGACGGGGGGACACGCTGCTCATTCCGTACGCCGCCGGCCCGCTCCGCCTGAATGGCCACGCCGAGGCGATCCACCTGTCCGCGCTCTGAGTCGCCTCCGTATCCTGCCGGGACAGCGCTTCGCCGAGACGCGGGACGAGCGGCAGCCTGCGGCCATTATCAGGTGACGGAATTGTTGGGGACCGGCGATGCCCCGCACGCCGAGGCAGGTCGGCTTGTTGGGGAAGTCCTCATGGAACGCTCGCGGGGAACGGATTACGGTCAGTGGTCGTATCGGTCGCCGGCATTCGTAGCGCCAGCCCGCATGTGGTTGCGGACTAATCCAACATGGGGCGCGATCGGGACGGGCCAGGGCGCGCATTGCCCAATCTGGTCGGGAAGCGCGAATGGTAGCTGTTTGACCACCCCTGGCCGTTCCTGACCCGTCTCGCAAATCTCAGCCTTCCATTTGATCGCACCTCGCAAGATCGGCATTTGGCCATGCTTGAACCCCGAACGAGTCAACATGCTAGTACGTATGCCGCAGTCTCAACGGGAAGTTGGTCTTTGTGGCGCAACCGACTGTCGCGGTGTCGAAGGTCAGATGGCGAACCGGATCGTCGGCCGACCCAGAGGGGCGAGCGAGCCTAGAGCGGATCGACCTTAGGCAAGCAACGAACGTCGGACGCCCCAGACCCGAACCGGTTTGTGCGCGGCCGATCCGCCGACCGCCCAGTGGGCCAAGCAGTGAATGGCGGTCGTGAGCTACCGTTGGATTGAGTCGATTGCTTGAATTCTTCTCATGCTTAAGCAGTCGAGACGCCGCGCACGCCTACCGCCGAGAGGGGTGTCCGATGCCGAGAGCGGAGGGGTCAGCCCGCGGATTCCGAGCGTTGTTCGTGAGGACCTTTCTCGAAAGGGCTGTCGGGGCGACCTTTAGCGCCATCTTCTCCTCGAGCGCCTTCTCTGCGGCCACCCGGACGTGGTCGGCATTGAACGGTGTCCACATTCAGGTTACCTTAGCGCTTGGCGCCGCCTTTGGGCTTGCCGTGCTCGTCATACCCCAAGTCCGTCTACACGGGTCGGCGCCAGAGCACGACTATACCTACCCGAAGGTCAATTTCGACTACCTTGTGCTGTCGAAGACGATCCGGTACGAAGTGGGCCACGATGGCTTGTTGAGATATTCGAAGACAATTCGCCTCCGGGCTTTGCGTGACAGGGTACATGAGTACGCGGATTACTACGCTTGGACGGGGCGAGCCGACGTCACTGAGCCAACCGTCGAGCCGGTCGATACGAAGATTCTACAAGTGGGCTATCAGACTGGTACGCCGAATTCCTATCGGGTCGCGTTTCCTTCTGCGCTGGATAAGGGCGACGAGTTCGAGTTTACCGTTCGCTGGATAGGGATCAGGGAATGGCAAACTGCCCGTCCGTTCATTTCCACCTTCACGAGCACACCTACCAAGTTCCTTCGACTGGAGGTTCAGATACCCCCACGGTTCGTCAATGGCGGTTACGCCACGTACGAGATTCCGCGTCCGGGTGATCCCATCAAGAACTTCGAGGAACGTCAGGTCGCCTTCAATATGACGGGCGGGACTGCTTGGGAAATCGAACACCCACCGCTCTACCGCACTTTCAGAATCCGATGGACATGGCTAGCTCAAGCGGAGCGGCTTCCGTCTGGATAATCCGCGGATTGAGTCCACGGCGCGGCGATGTCGACTAGTTCGTCGTGGCCGCCAGTGCTCCTGCGGATACTACTGGCATGGCACTCGCCACACCCAACCAGTGCCGGCTCGGTTGACCGACGCTCTCAGTAGCCGCGGATAGGGGTAACCATTCACGTGTGACTTGATCGTTTGTCGGCGTGTCGGTGCGTGACTTCGATCGTCTGGTGTGGACGATCGTTGGGTGCTTGGGGAGGAGCCGTCGCGGGAGGAGTTGCTCGCGTTGGTGGCTGCCCAGGCCAGG
>DATEJJ010000011.1:0-12122 GCA_035278125.1 Rugosimonospora sp. | reverse complement strand
CCGCGGTGCCTGCGCCTGGCCACCGCGGCCGGCGCGCTGTCCACAAGGGAGGCCGGTGGCACCGCCGGGCAGCCCACCCGGGCGGAGCTGGACGCGGCGCTGGCCGGTTGACGCACCCCGACCGGCGCGCGATCCTTGACCGCTATGGACATGGTCGGCCGGATGGTCGACCGGCTGCTCGGGCTCGCCCCGGCGCCGGTCGCGGACATCGAGGTGTGGCGCGGGCTGCGGGTACCCATGCCCGAGGGGGCGGTGCTGCTGGCCGACCGGTACGCGCCGGCCGACGCCGGGCCGATGCCCGTGGTGCTGGTACGCGGCCCGTACGGGCGGGGCGGGTTCTGGGGTGCGGTGTTCGGCGGGGTACTCGCCCGGCAGGGGCTGCAGGTGCTGGTGCAGAGCGTCCGCGGCACCTTCGGCTCGGAGGGCGTGTTCGACGCGATGCACCAGGAGCGCGCGGACGGGCTGGCCACCGCGGCGTGGGTACGCGCGCAGCCCTGGTGCGACGGGCGGCTGGCCGGTGCCGGGCTGAGCTACCTCGGGTACACGCAGTGGGCGCTCGCGCCGTACCTCGACCCACCGCTGCACGCCGCGTGCCTGGCCATCACCGCGTCCGAGTTCAACAGCCACCACTACCCCGGCGGCGCGTTCAACCTCTACGACGCGCTGTCCTGGACCGTGCAGATCGGGCGGCAGGAGGACGTCTCGCCGCTGCGCGGCCAGATCGACCCGGTGCAGCAGCGGCGCACCCGCCGGGCCGAGGCGCACCTGCCGCTGCGCGGGGCGGACACGGTCGCGCTGGGCCGGCCGTCGAAGTTCTGGCAGGACGTGGTGGCGCACGCCGAGCCGGGCGACGGGTACTGGGCGGCGGCCGACCACAGCCCCGCGGTCGCCCGGCTCACCACGCCGGTCACCATGGCGACCGGCTGGTACGACCTGTTCCTGCCGTGGCAGCTGCGCGACTTCCGCACGCTGCGCGAGGCGGGCCGCACGGCCCGGGTGACCATCGGCCCGTGGGCGCACTCCGACCCGCCCGCGCTGCGTGCCGACATCCGCGACCAGGTGCAGTGGCTGCGCGCCCACCTACTCGGCGACGCCCTGCCCGGGTCGCCGGCGGTGCGGGCGTACCTGCAGCACGCCGACCGGTGGCTGGAGTTCGCGGAGTGGCCCCCGGCCGCCACCCGCCCCACCCCGCTGTACCTGCACCCGGGCGGCGCGCTGGACTGGCAGCCGGCGCCCGCGAGCGAGCCGGACAGCTTCGTGTACGACCCGTCGGACCCGACACCCTCGGTGGGCGGTCCGCTACTGGACGGCCGGAACCGGCAACGCGACAACCGGCCCGTCGAGGCGCGCCCCGACGTGCTGGTCTACACGAGCGCGCCGCTGCCCCGCGACCTGGACCTGATGGGTGACGTGTCCGCCGCCGTGCACGTGCGGACCGAGGTGCCGCACGCGGATGTCTACGTGCGACTGTGCGATGTGGACACTCGCGGGGTCTCCCGCAACATCAGCGACGGGATCCTGCGGCTGCGGCCCGGCGCCGCACCGGTCGCGGCCGACGGCACGGTCACCGCCGCGGTCGGGATGTGGCCCACCGGGTACCGGCTGCGCGCGGGTCACCGGCTCCGGGTGCAGGTGGCGGGTGGCGCGTTCCCGCGCTTCGCGCGCAACCACGGTACCGGCGAACCGGTCGCCGACGCGGTGACGATGCGCCCCTGCCGCCACGAGGTCCACCACGACCCCGCCCACCCGACGCACCTCCTCCTCCCGGTCCTCGGCTAGCGGTAGAACGCGGGGCGGGGGTCGAGGTCCACCGTGGTGGGAGCGCACGACGCCAGGGCGGTCACGCCCGCCTGGGCCACGGCGGTGGCGGCGTAGCCGTCCCAGGCGCTGGCACCCGACCAGGGCCGGGCGGCGCGTACCGCGTCGATCCAGTCCTGCAGCTCCCGCCGGTACGCCCCGGCGAACCGGGGCCGCCAGTCCATCGGTAGCCCCCGCCGGTACCCGCCGTCGCGGCGCAGCACCGTCGCGGGCGGCGCGTCCAGCGTGACCGTACCCGCGTCGCCCACCAGCTCGCAGCGCACCTCGTACCCGTACCGCGCGGTGACGTAGACCTCCGCGTCGACCAGTACCCCGCCCGCCGTCTCCAGCACCAGGAACAGCGGACCGGGCTGGTGCGGCGCACCGCCCTGCCGGGGCGCGTGCACCCTCACCGTGGCGATCTCGTCGTCCAGCAGCCAGCGGCTCGCGTCCAGCTCGTGCACGGCCGAGTTGGTGATCACCTCCGCGCCGGTCACCCCGGGCGGTGCGGACGGGTTGCGGTGCACGCAGTGCAGCAGCAGCGGCGCGCCGATCCGGCCGTCCCTCAGGGTGTCGCGCAGCTCCAGGTACCCGGGGTCGTACCGGCGCATGAAGCCGACGCTGACCAGCCGGGTACCGACGCCCGTCTCCGCGGCCAGGATCCGCCGGCAGCCGGCCACGCTGGGCGCGAGCGGCTTCTCGCACAGCACCGGGCGGCGCCGGTCGAGGCAGGCGAGCACGTACTCCTCGTGCGTCTGGTCGGAGGAGGCGATCAGTACCGCGTCCACCCCGCCGTCGGCGATCAGCTCGGCCGGCTCGGCCAGCACCCGCACCCCGGGGTACGCCCGCGCCACCGCCGCCGCCCGCTCGGTGTCCACATCGGACACCGCGGCCAGGGTGGCACCCGACACCGCGGTGCAGAGCAGGCGCGCGTGGTCGGTACCCATGATGCCGGTACCGATGATGCCGACCCGTACCGTCACCGCGCCACTCCCACCCACGCGCCGCTGCGTACCGACTCGACCATCGCGTCGACGACCTCGGCGCTGCGTACCGCGTCCTCGACGGTGGCGCCGTGCGGCTTGCCCTCGGCCACGGCGCGCAGGAACGCGGCCGCCTCGATGACCTTCAGGTCGTCGTACCCCATGGCGATGCCCGCCCCCGGCTGGAACGCGCCGTACTCGCCGTCCCCCGGCCCCACGTACCGCACCTGCACGCCCTGGTTCTGGTACTGCTCCCCGGTGCTGACCCGCAGCTCCCCCATCCGCCGGAAGTCCCACGCGACCAGCCCGCGGGTGCCGTGCACCGCGAACCCGTACGTGTTCTGGTCGCCCACGCTCACCCGGCTGGCCTCCAGCGTGCCGCGCGCCCCGCCGGCGAAGCGCAGCAGGCAGCCCACCTCGTCCTCGTTCTCCACGTCACCCGGCTCCCCGGTGGCGAGTGCGAAGTGGCTGCCGGCACCGGACGGCTGCGGCCGGCGCGGGATGATGACGGCGGTGTCGGCCACCACGGCGTCGATCTCGCCAACCAGGTACCGGGCCAGGTCGATACCGTGCGAGGCAAGGTCGCCCAGCACCCCGGTACCCCCGCGCTCCCGCTCGAAGCGCCAGGACAGCCCGCCCCGCGGGTGGGCCGCGTAGTCGCTGCGCAGGTAGAACCGGGCATGCGTCGGGGTACCGAGGTCGCCGGCGGCGATCAGCTGGCGGGCGGTGACCACGGCCGGGGCGTTGCGGTAGTTGAAGCCCACCGCGCTGGCCACCCCGGCCGCGGCCACCGCCGCCGCAACCGCGCGGGCATCGGCCGCCACCGCGCCCACCGGTTTCTCCACCCAGAGGTGCTTACCCGCCTGCGCCGCGGCGACCCCGATCTCGCGGTGCAGGAAGTTGGGGGCGGTCACGCTGACCGCCTGGACCCGCGGGTCCGCCAGCAGCTCCCGCCAGTCCACTGTGGACATGGCGAAGCCGTACTGCCCGGCGGCCGCCGCGGCGCGCCCCGGCTCAGGGTCGGCCACGGCCACCAGCACCGGCCGCAGCGGCGGCGCCGGGTAGTGGTGCCGCAGCCGCAGGTGCGCCCGCGTGTGTACCTGCCCCATCCAGCCCATGCCGATGACCCCGACACCGATCTCCGGCGTACTCATCGGGCCGGCACCTTGGCGCGCAGGAAGTCGAGGCTGCGGCGCACGTCCAGCACCGGGCCTCCGTCCGGCGCGGGCGGGCCGTACAGGGCGGCGTCCTGCTCCAGCACGTACCAGCCCCGGTAGCCGGCCGCCTCCAGGGCGCCGACGATACCGGCGATGTCCAGATCCCCGTCGCCGAGCGGGGCGTACAGCCCGGCCCGTACCGCGCCGAGGTAGCTGGTCCCGCCGGCCGACACGGCGCTGGCCACCGCGGTCCGGACGTCCTTGAGGTGGACGTGCGCGATCCGCCCGGCGGCCAGGCCCAGCAACTCCAGCGGCTGCATGCCGCCGATCAGCAGGTGCCCGGTGTCCAGGCAGAGCAGGATGTCGCTGTCCGCGAGCAGGCGCAGCACCGAGGCACGGTCCTCGATGGCGGTACCCACGTGCGGGTGCAGGGTGGGGGTGAGGCCGGCGTCGCGCGCCATGCCCCGCAGTTCGTCCAGTGTGGACAGCAGGGTGCCCCACTCGGTGTCGTCCAGCCGCACCTTGCGGTCGTAGCTGCCGTCGGTGGAGCGCGCGGCGAGCACCACGACCTCGGACCCGGCGGCGGCGAGCGTGGCCATGGCCGCCCGCGCCCCAGCCAGGTCCGCGGCGGTCGGCGCATGCATGGGTACCGGCAGGAACCCGCCCAGCAGCCGCAGCCCGTGCTGGCCGAGCAGCGCACGCACGCCGGCCGGGGACTCGCCCAGATAGCCGGTCGGCCCGAGTTCCGTGGCCCGCAGCCCCAACTCCCGCATCTGGCGCAGCACCAGTTCCGGCGGCAGCTCGTGCCCCCAGTCCGGCGCCTCGCAGACCCCCCAGGAAATCGGGGCGCCCGCAACTCTGTCCACAATGGTCACTTGAATTCCTCCAGCATGGCCTTGCCGACCTCGCCGCCGGTGCCGCGTTCCAGTTCGTGTGCCAGCTGCTCCAGTTCGGCGCCGCCGGCCATGAGCCGGGTCAGTTCGGTCAGCGGGATCTCCGCCTTGGCGAAGTCGCCCAGGCTGCGGCCCCGGTTGAGCAGCAGGAAGCGGTCCCCGACCGGGTACGCGTGGTGCGGGTTGTGCGTGATGAAGATGACGCCCAGGCCCCGGTCGCGCGCCTGCACGATGTACTTGAGCACCACGCCGGCCTGCTTGACCCCGAGCGCCGAGGTGGGCTCGTCCAGGATCAGCAGGCGGGCGCCGAAGTACACCGCCCGCGCGATGGCCACCGACTGCCGCTCGCCGCCGGAGAGGGTACCCACCGGCTGGTCCGGGTCGCGGATGTCGATGCCCATGTCGAGCATCTCCTTGCGGGTGATCCGGCGCGCCTTGTCGCTGTCGAAGCGGCGGAACGGCCCCCACCCCTTCGTCGGCTCCGAGCCGAGGAAGAAGTTGCGCCACACCGCCATCAGCGGCACCATCGCCAGATCCTGGTACACCGTGGCGATACCGGCGTCCAGCGCGGCGCGGGGCGAGCCGAGCGTCACCTGCCTGCCGTCCATGAACAGCTGGCCGCGGTCGGGCTGGTGCACCCCGGACAGGATCTTGATGAGGGTGGACTTGCCCGCGCCGTTGTCGCCCAGCACGCAGGTCACCTGGCCGGCCCGGACCGTGGTGGAGACCTCGTGCAGCGAGATGACGCTGCCGAACATCTTGGCGACGCCCCGGATCTCCAGCAGGGGTTCGTCGGACACGCCAGTCACCTCCGGGTGGTTTCCGCGTACCGGCGCACGAGCTGGTTCGCCAGCACGGCGAGCAGCAGCATGGCGCCGAGGAAGAACTTGAACCAGTCCGCGTCCCAGCCCGCGTACACGATGCCCTGGGAGGTCATGCCGAAGATGAGCGCGCCCAGGGACGCGCCCACCGCCGAGCCGTACCCGCCGGTGAGCAGGCAGCCGCCGATGACCGCGGCCACGATGTAGATGAGTTCCTGGCCGATGCCGGTCTGCGCCTGGATCGAGGTGAGCCGCACGATCTGGGTGTTACCCACGAACCAGGCGGCCAGTGACGTGAGCATGAACAGGGTGATGGTGGTACGCGCCACAGGTACGCCGACGTTGGTGCTCGCCGACTTCTCCCCGCCGACCGCGAAGATCCAGTTGCCGAACCGGGTCTTCAGCAGCAGGTACGAGCCGGCGGCGGTGACCAGGATCCACCAGACGATCGCGATCTGGAACCTGGTACCGGCGATGGTGACGGTGCTGGCCAGCACGGCGTGCAGCACGCGGTACCCCTGCACCTGGTCGAAGTTGTTCACCTGGACCGTGTCGGTGACCACCTTGGTGATGCCGAGGTTGAGGCCCTGCAGCATCAGGAACATGCCGAGCGTGATGATGAAGCTGGGCAGCCGGGTGCGCACCACCAGGTACCCGTTGATGAAACCGATGCCCAGCGCCAGGGCGAGGGAGGCGAGCAGGGCGACCCAGGTGTTCGCGCCGTAGTACGTGGTCAGGATGCCGGTGGCGATGCCGGCGGTGGCCACCTGCACGCCGGCGGACAGGTCGAAGTGGCCGCCGATCATCAGCAGGGCCACCGGCACCGCCATGATGCCCAGCGTCGACGCGGGGTCCAGCCAGTTGGCCACGCCCTCCAGCGAGCGGAACACGCCGGACAGCGAGGCGAAGAAGACGAAGATGACCACCGCGCCGATCAGCGAGCCCAGTTCGGGCTTGACCAGCAGCCGGCGCAGCACGCCGACCCGGGCCACCCGCTCGTCGGCGGCGGCAGCCGTGACATCCGCGGCCATGGGCAGACCCTCCCCCGACACGATCAGCGGGTACCGGCCGCGGCCAGCTTCTCGATCTGCGCGGCGTTGTCCTTGGTGACCAGCGTCGGGCCGGTCAGCACCGGCTGCCCGCCGCCGAGCACGTTGAGGTTCGTCTTGTACAGCGTCAGCATGACCACCGGCAGGTACCCCTGCAGGTACGGCTGCTGGTCCACGGCGAACAGGATCTTCCCGCTCTCCACCGCCTTGGCCACGTCCGCGTTCAGGTCGAAGGTGGCCAGCAACGCCTTCGACCCGGCGTCCGCGATGGCCCCCTCGGCCACGACCGCGACCTGCCCGCCCAGCGTCACCACGCCGTCGACCGTCTTGTCCTGCTGCAGCTTGGCCTTGATGGTGGCCTGCGCCGCGGGCAGGTTGTTGTTGTCCACCTGCAGGTTGGTGACGGTACCGCCGAGGGTCGCCTTGACGCCCGCGCAGCGCTGCTCCAGGCCCACGTTGCCGGCCTCGTGGATCACGCAGATCACGTTCTTCGCGCCGGCCGCCTTGAGCTGGTTGCCGACCGCGTTGCCGGCGATGGTCTCGTCCGAGCCGACGTGGGTCAGCGCGCCGAACGCCCGGGACTCGGCGCCGCCGGAGTTGATGGTGATGACCGGGATGCCGGCGGCCACCGCGCGCTGGATCGACGCCTTCAGCGCGTCCGGGTTGGCCATCGACACCACGAGGCCGTCCACCTTCTCGTTGACCGCCGCGTCGATCAGCTGCGACTGCTTCTGCGGGTCGCCGTCGCTCTCGTAGGTCACGCTGTCGCCCATGTCGGTGCCGGCCTTCTGCGCGCCGGCCTTCACGATGCTCCAGAACGCGTCACCGGCCGAGCCGTGCGTGACCACGGCGATGTGGAGGCCGTACCTGCCGCTGCCACCGCCGGCCGCCGCCGCGGTCGCGGACGGCTTGTTCACCGCGTTGCCACTGCTGCACGCGGCCAGTATGAGGGCCGGCGCCAGCGCGGCGGCCAGCGCCCAGGTACGGATCGTTGCCATGTACGTGCTCCTTTTCAGTTGTGTACCCGCGCGGTCAGGACGCCGTGGGGAAGTGGTAGCTGGCGGCCACCGGGTGCTCCACGTGCGGCCACCGCGAGGTGACCACCTTGGCCCGGGTGTAGAAGTGCACGCCCTCCGGGCCGTGCACGTGCGACTCGCCGAACAGCGAGTCCTTCCAACCGCCGAAGGAGTGGTAGGCCATCGGTACCGGAATCGGTACATTGATTCCGATCATTCCGACGGTGACCTCCCGCTGGAACCGGCGGGCGGCCTCGCCGCTGGCGGTGAACACCGCCGTGCCGTTGCCGTACGGGTTCGCGTTGATGAGGGCGATCGCCTCGTCCAGCGTGTCCACCCGGGTCACTACGAGGACCGGCCCGAAGATCTCCGCGGTGTACGCGTCCATCTCCGTGGTGACCCGGTCGAGCACGGTGGGGCCGAGGAAGAAACCCTCCTCGTGACCGGGTACCACCAGGTCCCGCCCGTCGACGACGAGGGTGGCGCCCTGCGCCTCGCCCGTGCCGATGTACCCGACGATCCGCTCCCGCGCCTCGCGGGTGACCACCGGCCCCATCTCGCTGGACTCGTCCCGCCCCGGGCCCACCCGGACCGTGCGCGCCTTCTCCCGCAGCGCCTCGACCAGCGCGTCGCCGGCCGAGCCCACCGCCACCGCGGCGGAGATGGCCATGCAGCGCTGCCCGGCGGAGCCGAACGCGGCGGCGGTGAGGTGGTTGGCCGCGAACTCCAGGTCGGCGTCGGGCAGCACGACCGCGTGGTTCTTCGCCCCGCCCAGCGCCTGTACCCGCTTGCCCGCGGCGCAGGCGCGGCCGTGGATGTACCGGGCGATCGGGGTGGAGCCGACGAACGAGACCGCCGCCACCTGCGGGTGGTCCAGCAGCGCGTCGACGGCGGTCCTGTCCCCGTGCACCACGTTGAACACGCCGTCGGGCAGCCCCGCCTCGGCCCACAGCCGGGCGATGAGCAGCGAGGCGGACGGGTCGCGCTCGCTGGGCTTGAGCACGAACGTGTTGCCGCAGGCGATCGCGACCGGGTGCATCCAGCACGGCACCATCACCGGGAAGTTGAACGGGGTGATGCCGGCGACCACGCCCAGCGGCTGGCGGAACGAGTACGAGTCGACCCCCGTGGAGACCTGGTCCGAGTAGTCGCCCTTGAGCAGTTGCGGGATGCCGCAGGCGAACTCCACCACCTCCAGGCCGCGCTGCACCTCGCCCCGCGCGTCGGACAGCACCTTGCCGTGCTCGTCGCTGACGATCGCGGCCAGCTCGTCCAGGTGCGCGTGCACCAGCTGGCGGAACGCGAACAGCACCGTGGTACGCCGGGACAGCGACGAGTCGCCCCACGCCTCGAACGCCTTGGCCGCCGCCCCCACCGCGCTGTCCACATCGGACGCCCCGGCCAGCAGCACCTCGGCCTGCCGCTGCCCGGTCGCCGGGTGCCACACCGGCGCGGTCCTGGTCGACGCGCCGGAGGTGAGCGCGCCGCCGATCCAGTGCTGTACCGTCCTCATCGCCGTGTCCTCACAGGTAGTCCCGCTGCGACTGCTTCGCCTTCTCGTACTCGACGCGCGCCTGCCGGGTACTGTCCAGAGTGGACACCTCGGCCACCGGCACGTCCCACCACGCGTCGCTGTCCGGCGCGGCGGGCAGCGGGTCGCTGTCCACGTGCACCACCGTGGTCCGGTCCGCCAGCTTGGCCTCGGCCAGCGCCGCGCGCAGCTCGTCCAGGGTGCGGGCGCGCAGCACGTGCGCGCCCAGGCTGGCCGCGTTGGCCGCCAGGTCCACCGGCAGCACCTCGCCGTCCAGCCGGCCGCTGCCGGAGCGGTACCGGTACGCGGTGCCGTAGCGCTGGGCGCCCACCGTCTCGGAGAGCCGGCCGATGGAGGCGTAGCCGTGGTTCTGCACCAGCACCACGATGAGCTTCACGCCCTCCTGTACCGCGGTCACCAGCTCCTGCGCCATCATCAGGTACGAGCCGTCGCCGACGAGCACGTACACCTCGCGGTCGGGGGCAGCCAGCTTCACGCCGAGACCACCGGCGATCTCGTACCCCATGCAGGAGTAGCCGTACTCGACGTGGTAGCCCTTCGGGTCCCGGGTACGCCAGAGCTTGTGCAGGTCCCCGGGCATCGAGCCGGCCGCGCACACCACCACGTCGCGCGGGCCGGACGCCTCGTTCACCGCGCCCAGCACCTCGGACTGCGCCGGTAGCGGCCCGTGGCCGGCGTGGTACGCACGCTCCACTGTGGAATCCCAGGCACGGGCCAGCCCGGCCGCCCGCGCGCGGTACGCGGCGCCCGTGTCGTAGCCGGCCAGCGCTTCGGTCAGCGCCTCCAACGCCACCCGGGCATCGGCGACGAGCTGCGCGCCGGCGTGCTTGGCGGCGTCGAAGGCGGCCACGTTGACGTTGACGAAGCGCACCCCGGGCGCGCCGAACACGGTACGCGACGCGGTGGTGAAGTCGCTCCACCGGGTACCCACGCCGAGCACCACGTCCGCCTCCCGGGCCAGCGCGTTGGCCGCGGTGGTACCGGTGGCCCCGATGGCGCCCACGGACAGCGGGTGGTCGTACCGCAGCGCGCCCTTGCCCGCCTGGGTCTCCGCCACCGGGATGCCGGTCGCCGCCACGAACGCGCGCAGCGCCCCGGTCGCCTCGGCGTAGATGACGCCGCCCCCGGCCACCAGCAGCGGCCGCTTCGCCGACCGCAGCACGTCGGCCGCCCGGGCCAGCGCGGCCCGCTCCGGCTCCGGCCGGGGCACGTACCAGACCCGGGGCGCGAACAGCTCGTCCGGCCACTCGTACGCCTCCGCCTGCACGTCCTGCGGCAGCGCCAGGGTCACCGCGCCGGTCTCCGCCGGGTCGGTGAGCACGCGCATCGCGGACAGCAGCGCGGCCGGCAGCTGCTCGGGCCGCCAGACCCGGTCGAAGAAGCGGGACACCGGGCGCAGCGCGTCGTTGACGCTGATGTCGCCGTGGCGCGGGTCCTCCAGCTGCTGCAGCACCGGGTCGGCCACCCGGGTGGCGAACACGTCGGCCGGCAGCAGCAGCACCGGCAGCCGGTTCACCGTGGCCAGCGCGGCGCCGGTCACCAGGTTGGTGGCGCCCGGCCCGATCGAGGTGGTACAGGCCATTGTGGACAGCCGGTTGCGCATCCGCGCGAACCCCGCCGCCGCGTGCACCATCCCCTGCTCGTTACGCCCCTGGCGGTACGGCAGGAGCTGCGGGTCTGCCAGCTCGGCCTCCAGCAGGGCCTGGCCGAGGCCGGCCACGTTGCCGTGCCCGAAGATGCCGAAGCAGCCCTCGACCAGCCGGTGCCGCACCCCGTCGCGCTCGCTGTACTGGGCGGCGAGGAAGCGCACCATGGCCTGTCCCACGGTCAGTTTCACGATGGCACCCCTGTCGGGAGTCGCGGATCGACGGGCTGGTCCGCCCAGGTGCCGCGGATCCAGGCGTGTGCGGGGTCGTCGCAGATGAGCCAGGCCCGCTCCCCCGGCCCGGCCATCACGTTGAGGTAGTACAGGTCGTACCCGGGTACCGCCATGGACGGGCCGTGCCAGCCGCGCGGGATGAGCACCGCGTCCCCGGTACGCACCTCGGCCAGCAGCTCGGTCGACCCGTACACCCGCTGGTACGCCATGCCGCCGCGGGCGACCTCGTAGTAGTAGATCTCCTCCAGCACCGTCTCACCAGGACGGTCCTCGTCGTGCTTGTGCGGCGGGTACGAGGACCAGTTGCCGGCCGGGGTGAGCACCTCGCACGCGATGACGCGGTCCGCGTCCAGCACCTCCGGGGTACCGAAGTTGTTGACCTGCCGGGAACAGCTGCCCGCCCCGCGCAGCTCCACCGGTACCTCCGCCACCGGCAGGTACCGGAACGGCAGCCGGCGTCGGGCCCGCGCGGTACACAGCGCGAACCGCCCACCCTCGACAGTGGACAGTGCCAGCGCGCTGTCCCGCGGCACGTACGCGCAGTCGCTCGGGCCGGCGAACACGCTCGGCCGGCCGGCCAGCTCGGCGCGCTGACCGTCCGCCTCGACGGTGCCCGAGCCGGACAGCGGCAGTACCACCATCTCGTCCTCACCGGTGTCCAGCTCCCGGCGCTCCCCCGCCGCCAGCGCCAGCACCCGCAGTCCGGCGAAGCCCCACCCGGCCGACCCGGGCGTCACCGCCAGCGTTCCGTCCACTGTGGACTTCACGTGCCGCGCGTCGCTCATGACCCTCCGTTCACCGCGGCTCTCCGCTACGCTCATGCCGGCACTCCGGTCCGTACCAGCGCGGCCGCCGCGTCCACCGCGGCCGCGACGTCCCCGTCCGGCGGGTACAGCAGCGCCCGGCCCACCACCAGGCCGCGCACGCCCGGTGCGGTCAGCGCCGCGCGCCACTTCGCGTACGTCGCGTCGGGAT
>DATEJJ010000010.1:0-2271 GCA_035278125.1 Rugosimonospora sp. | reverse complement strand
GGGCCGGATCCGGTGCGGCCGAGGCCGCCGCTGCTGTTGTGGGTCACCGCGGCGGTGCCGATGTTCGCGCTGGGCCTGATCGCCACCCGCGCCGCGACCACGCTGTTCGTCAGCGTCGAGCCGCGGGCGCTGTGGCTGGCCGGTGTCGCCGCGCTGGCGCTCGCGGGTGGGGTGCTCGAGGTCGCGTACAAGGTGCCGTCGCTGCCGCCGCGGATGACCGCGCGTACCGCCTTGTCCGTGGCCGGGGTGCTGGCGTTGCTCGCCGCCGGTGCCGCCGCGGTATGGCCGATCGCGGTCGGCCAGCAGGTCGGCGCGGTGGCGCTGCTGTTCCTGCTCGCCGCCGTGGTGGCACTCGGCCTGGCCGCGCTGAGCCTGGCCGGCGAGGCGTGGACACCGGCCGGGGCGCTGGCCATGCTCGGGCTGCGCCGGGTACCGGTGATCACCCTGTTCGCCGCGTGGTACCTGGTCACCTCCGTCATCAACCACACCGACCACTACCACGACGTGCGGCTCGGGGCACCGTTGCCGGCGCAGGTACAGGCGGAGCCCGTGTCGGCCGCGCTGGACAGCTGGATCGGGCAGCGCTCGCTGCCGGTGACCGGCGGCCGGCAGCAGGTGCCGATGCTGTTCGTCTCCGCCTCCGGCGGCGGCATCCGCGCCGCGTACTGGACGGCCATGGTGCTCGACTGCCTGTTCGCCGCCCACCCGGTGCAGCCGGAGTGCGCGGCCGACCCGCTGGACCGGTCCGCGGTGTTCGCCGAGAGCGGCATCTCCGGTGGCAGCCTGGGGCTGGTGTTCGACCGGGTCATGGCGGGCACCGGCCGCGGCTACCCGCAACTGCTCGACCAGGACTTCGTCGCGCCGGACGCGGCCGCCCTGGCGTTCCGGGACATGCCGATCGGTTTCCTGCGGCTGGAGCCGTCCGGGATCGACCGGGCCGCGGTCCTGGAGCAGGCGTGGGAGCGCGCCGCCGGTTCGCCGAGCCCGCTGCGCGCCGGCCTGTTCGCCGACTCCCGCGACGCGGGCGGCAACCTGCGGTTCCCGCTGCTGCTGCTCAGCGGCGCCGCGGTGGACGACGGGTGCCGGCTCAACAACTCCGTCCTGGCCGCGTCCACCACGGTCACCATGGGGCCGGTACGCCCGGCCGGCGCCGACAACTGCCTGTCGCTGACCCCGTTCGACCCGGGCCGGGTTCCGGACACCAGCGCGGTGGACCCGTCGACCCTGGCCGGCTCCGAGGACCTCTTCGACTTCCTGTGTACCCCCGGCGGGTCCACCCGGCACGACATCGCACTGTCCACAGTGGCCTTGCTCTCCGCCCGGTTCCCGTACATCTCGCCCACCGGCGGCCTCAACAGCTGCGGCTCCCCGCAGCGGCGCACCTTCGACATCGACGGCGGCCTGCTCGACTCGTCCGGGCTGAGCACGCTGACCGAACTGTGGGCGCGGATCGGCGGCAACATCCAGGCCATCAACGACAACCCCGGCAGCCCGATCTGCATCCAGCCCCGGCTGCTGATGATCGACAACGGCTACCTCCCGGCGACCCCGACCAGCGCGGCCGACCAGCCGCAGGAGATGCTCGCCCCGATCCAGGGCCGGTCGCTGGCCGGCAGCCTCAGCGGGGCGCGCGCGGAGCAGGCCGCCGCGCTCGCGTTCGACCACGCCTTCGGGTCGACCAGCTGCGCCGGGGCCGGCAACGCGCCCCCGCCCGTGTCCCGGGTCGCGCACATCGTGCCGACCATCCATCCCGGCCCCCGGGCCCCGCTGGGCTGGTCACTGTCCCGGTTCGCCCGCAACGACCTGGAGGCACAGCTCAACTCGCCAGCCAACCGGTGCCAGATCGAGCTGGTACGCAGCTGGTTCGCGGCCACCCCGACGGCGCGTACGGGCTTCTGCCTCACCGGCTTCGCGGTCCGCGCGCAGGTACCCGCCCCGTCCGGTACGCCCGCGCTGGCCACGTTCGGCGGCCCGTTCGACGGCACCGAGGGCGTGGCGGGCGTACAGGTCTCCATCGAGGGCTGTACCCCGACGGCGCGCACCACCTGTACCGCCAGCACCGACGCGAACGGCCGCTTCGACCTGATCCTCACCCCCGGGCAGGCGCGCACGCTGACCGTCAGCTGGGCGGGTGCGCGGCTGACCGGGGTACCGGTGCCGGACGCGACGCGCTTCATCGACACCTCGGTCAGCTTCCTGGTCACCGGCAAGCCCGGCGGGTAGCGCCGCCTCAGTCGCCGGACCAGACCGCGGCCACGCGTGCGGCCTCCA
>DATEJJ010000009.1:0-3899 GCA_035278125.1 Rugosimonospora sp. | reverse complement strand
CGGCAGCCGGTTGCCGCGATCACCCGTACCACGCCGGGCTGCGGCGCGTCCCCGGTCACCAGCACGTAGTAGCCGGCGTCGGCGACCAGCCCGGAGCGGTCCACCCGCGCGTGGTACCGGGGCGGCAGCCCGGCCGCGATCGTGCTCAGCAGCTCGCCCTCCCCGCCCACGGCGGTGTAGAGCAGCACCGAGCGCTGGTACCGGGCACCCGCGCGGACCGGCGTCACCGCGCAGTCCGACGCCTTCTGGAACCCGCTGACCGCCGCCACCGGCCCGGTACCCGCGGCCGCGAGCACGGTACCCACCGCCTCGTCGACCCGGGGCTGCGCCTGCGCGATCGTGGTCTGGTCGCGTACGGTCGGCTCGCCGTGCAGCGCGTACCAGAGGCCGGTACCCAGCAGGAGCAGCGCCCAGGCCACCGCGACCGCGGTGAACAGTCGTCGGCGGCGCGGCCGCTCCGGGGGTGGGGACGCCGGGAACCCGACCACCGGGTACCACGGGACAGCTCCGGTCGGCGGCTGGCCCGGTGTGGCCTCGGGGGTGGACACGCCCTCCATGGTGACAGGCGGCCCCCACCCGGTGGGTGAGGGCCGCCCGCGTGCCGGTACGGCTCAGGCCGCGACCGAGACGGCGACCTCGTTGATGCCGCGGTTCGCCACGACCGCCGCGTCGCCGTTGCCCGCGCGGGACAGCGCCCGCAGCGTCCAGGTGCCCGGCGCGGCGAAGAAGCGGAACTGGCCGGCGGAGGAGGTGACCACCTCGGCGGTGAACTCGCCGCTGGCGTCGAGCAGCCGCACGTACGCGCCGGCCACCGGCTCGCCGTCGGCCCGCACCACGCCGCTGATCACCGTCTCCTTCTCCACGTCTACCCCGGCGGGGAGGTCCTGGCCCTGCTCCGGCGCACCGCAGCCCAGCGTGTAGTCCGTCGTCATCGTTCCTCCTCGAATCAGGCGGTGCCGGGGGCGTCGCCGAGCGCCACGGGTACGCCCACCAGCGAGCCGTACTCGGTCCACGAGCCGTCGTAGTTCTTGACCCGCTCCTCGCCGAGCAGCTCGCGCAGGACGAACCAGGTGTGCGACGAGCGCTCCCCGATGCGGCAGTACGCGATGGTGTCCTTGCTGCGGTCCAGACCGGCGGCGCCGTACAGCTCGCGCAGTTCGTCGTCGGTCTTGAAGGTGCCGTCCTCGTTGGCGGCCTTGCTCCACGGCACGCTGATCGCGGTCGGGATGTGCCCCGCGCGCTGCGCCTGCTCCTGCGGCAGGTGGGCCGGGGCGAGCAGGCGGCCGGCGTACTCGTCGGGCGAGCGCACGTCGACCAGGTTCTGGCTGCCGATCGCGGCCACCACGTCGTCGCGGAACGCCCGGATCGAGCGGTCCTGCTCCTGCGCGGTGTAGCTGGTGGGCGCCCGGTGCGTCTCGTCCTTGACCAGCACCCGGTTGTCCAGCTCCCACCTCTTGCGGCCGCCGTCGAGCAGCTTCACGTCGCCGTGGCCGTACAGCTTGAAGTACCAGTACGCGTACGCCGCGAACCAGTTGTTGTTGCCGCCGTACAGCACGACGGTGTCGTTGTTGCCGATGCCACGGCCGGACAGCAGCGCCTCGAACTGCTGCTTGTTGACGAAGTCCCGGCGTACCGGGTCCTGCAGGTCCTTCTTCCAGTCCAGCTTGACGGCGCCCGGGATGTGCCCGGCGTCGTACGCGGTCGTGTCCTCGTCGACCTCGACGAAGACGACACCCGGGGCTTCGAGGTTCTTCTCGGCCCAGTCTGCGGAGACGAGTACGGAGTCGCGACTCATGGATTGCCTCTCAACGTGGTGGCGGGCCGCGGTCTGCTACCGCGGGACCCATGGGGACGGTGCAACGGTTGCGAGCGCTCCGGCGAGGCGGCCGGCAGGCTTCTGCTGGCGGCACGGTGGTGCGGAACTGGTCGCCGCCCGGTCAGACGCGGCGACACAGGCAGGTCGCGACCCGGCCGAAGTCAATCGGCCGGCGCTTGGTGAGCAGCTCGCCAGCGTCCGCGGACGCCTCGATGCGAGCGACAACCCGGTCCGGGCGCGCCAACGGCGCCGCGGGTGTGACCAGGGAGCTCATGGGTGCCGAGCCTACCATCCGCGGTCGGCGGTACGACAGCGCGTCTCACGCTCACGAACGGGTAGCGAGCGGCACATTCGTGGCGTATGCGGTGACCGCGAGTCCCTCTACAGTGGACTGGACACTCTGGATCTTGAGCTTGTACGGCAGCGGCGGGATGGCCACGTCCACGGACAGCGCGGTACGCAGGCTCCCGATGATCGAGCTGAGCCCGGGCGGTACGTCCCCGCCCTGCGCGCGTACCGTATTGATCTTCACGTGCACCACCGAGCCGTCGACCACGACCGTACCGGTGGCCACCGCCGTGGTGGACAGGCCGAGCACCGTCACGGGCGTGGTCATCTGGAGCTGGCCGTCCGGCAGCGCGGTCACCGTGACGGACTTCATGCCGGTACCGCTGGTCTTGATCAGGCTGGTCACCGTGGCCCAGCCGACCCGGGCGGTACCGGTGACGTTGTCCGCGGTGATGTTGCCCTGGCCGTTCATCAGCGCGCTGGTGGTGGCGTTGATCCCGGTGGCGGTCACGTCCAGCGTGTCCACGGTCACGCCCTGGTCGGTGTGCAACTGCTGCGCGTGGATGGTCACCCGGTCGTACCGGCCCCGAACCACCTGGGTGAGGAACGGGAACCCGCCGATGGTGGCGGTCGGCTTGTCGGGCGTGGTGATGCCACGGTTGGCCATCTCCTGCTGCGCCTGGCTCGCCAGCTTCTGTGCGGCAGCGTACGCCGCGACCCGGTCGGCCGCCACGAGCAGCCCGCCCAGGAACACGAGCAGGATCAGCAGTACGGTCGTTACCCTGCGCCCTCTACCGGCCGCCATCGCCCGATCCTCCCTCTCCGTCCGCCCTCCCCGGGTTACAGGGCGAGGACAAGCAGCATGACGCTGAGCACATAGGCCGCCGGCGCGGCCAGCGCGAAGCCGGCCAGCGGGCCCTGCAGGTGGCGGGCCACCCACAGCCGGGAGGGTTCGCCGGTCAGCTCCCGGCTCGCCTCCGCGTAGGAGATCGCGAGATCCGCCATGATCGCGGCCGTCGCGGTCACCAACCCGGCGATGGCGGCGTTGCCCGGGTGGATGCCGACCAGGTACGAGCCGGCCACGGCGGCGGCGACCGTGCCGGCCATGGCGCCCAGGACCACACCGATCGACCCCCGGGAGACCTGCGAACTCGTCCGCGGTGTCGGCAGTACCACGTCGGTCGACCTGGCCACCACCAGTGCCACGCCCGCGGCCGACAGGCATACGACGATCGACTGGGTACCCAGCACGTGCCGGCTCAAAACCACGAGCGAGGCGTACGAGATCACCCCGACCACCACGATCAGGGTGGCGCCCAGCGACTCGGTGACCTTGGCCCGCCGCTCGCCCCGGGCCAGCTGCCCGATCACGCCAGCGATGAACGCGGCGACCGTGACCAGTCCCAGCGGCGCCAGCGAGGGCTGCTGCGGCCATACCGCGGCGAAGTCGGCCAGCGCGGCGGTGGCCAGCCCGGTACCCACCACGACGCGTACCCCCGGCGGCCGGGTGGCCACCGCCCAGGACAGGACGAACAGCACTTGGACGCCGGCGATCACGATCCCGTACGAGTCGGGTACCGTCTGCGCGCCCACGACCAGCCCGAAGCCCAGCAGCGCGGCGAAACTGGCGACCGAGAGCGACACCAGCCGGCGGGTCGGCGCGGTGCTGAACCGCTCCTCGCCCAGCCAGCTCGGCAGCGCGGACTGCTTGCTCGGGTCCAGGCCGGTCTGCTGGCCCGCCTGCGCCCGCCGGCGGTGCGGCCGGCGCAGCCGCTCGGCGGCCCGGCGGGTGAGT
>DATEJJ010000008.1:0-7158 GCA_035278125.1 Rugosimonospora sp. | reverse complement strand
CAGCGACCGCTCCTCGTACAGCGCGTGCTCGATGGCGGCCACCTCGGCGCCCCGGGCCCGGGCGCGCAGCGAGAGGAACACCGCGGCTGGATCGGTGGCGTGCACGGCGACCAGGCTGCGCGCGGCATCCGGTACCGACGCCGCGGGCGTGGCGAGCCGGTGCCGCACGCCCAGCCGGGCCCGCCGCTGCTCGACCCCGATGTGCTCCACGCACCACCTCCATCCACAGTGGACTAAGCCAGCGCCGCCAGGGCGGTCACGGTGTTCCAGTTCCGGGCGGTCACCGTGACGCCGAGCCGCCTGTCCGACAGTTCGCGGGCCAGCCGCGAGTCCTGGATGCCGCCGGGCAGCCAGGCGTAGATCTCCCGCTGCCCCACCTGGAACTGCTCCGGGTGGTACGCCGCCCGGTCCACGCTCGCCGCCCAGCCGGCGTCCGGCGGCGCGGACAGGAAGCACACGGTGTAGCGGGCCGGGTTGTCCGCGGTGGCCCCGAACGGGTCGGCGGCCACCACGCGGCGCAGCTCGTCCTGGGTGCGCACCAGGCACGGGATGTCGAAGCCGAACCGAACGGCCAGCGCCGCGCCGATCTCCCGCTCCAGCGCGCCGGTGTCCGGCTCGTCGCTGGTGAACAGCGCGTTGCCGCTCTGCAGGTGGGTACGCACGCCGCCGTGCCCCAGCCCGGTCAGCGTCTGCCTCAGGTCGCCCATGGCCGCCCGCCGGGCCTTGCCCACGTTGATGCCGCGCAGCAGCAGCACGTACCGCATGGAACCCCATCCTAGGAGCGCGCGCGGCCGCTCAGCGTACCCCGCGCGGGCGGAACTGGATGCTGATCCGCGGGCCGGTCGGGCGCGCGGTCTTCGGTACCGCGTGCTCCCAGGTCCGCTGGCAGCTGCCGCCCATCACGATCAGGTCGCCGTGGCCGAGGTCGTGGCGCACGCCCGGGCCGCCGCCGCGAGGCCGCAGAGCGAGGGTACGCGGTGCGCCCACCGACACGATCGCGACCATCGTGTCCTCTGTGGACCCCCGGCCGATGGTGTCGCCGTGCCACGCCACGCTGTCCCGCCCGTCCCGGTACAGGCACAGGCCGGCGGTGCGGAACGGCTCGCGCAACTCGGCCGCGTAGTGCGCGTCGAGCGCGGCCCGGGCGGCGGGCAGGGCCGGGTCGGGCAGCGGCTCGCCCTCGTCGTAGAAGCAGAGCAGCCGGGGCACGTCGACCACCCGGTCGTACATCTGGCGGCGCTCGGCCCGCCACGGCACCGTGTCCACCAGCCGCGCGAACAGCGCGTCGGCGCCGCGTACCCACCCGGGGCGCACGTCCACCCACGCGCCGTCGCCGAGCACCGTACGCCGGACCGCCGAGCCCAGCACCCCGAGCCCGACCTCCTCCGCCTGATCCAGCAGCGATCCCTGGAACTGAAGGGTCATGTGCCGACCCTACCCCCTCTTGGCACAGGCGTACGAGAGGCCCGCCGGACGGAAGGAGCGGTTGACATCGCGATCGCTCGATGGTTTTCTGTCAGGCAACCTTCCAGACAGTTCTCCCGACCAGAGTCCCGGAGGCCCCCGTGAACCTCTCCCGCAGGCAGCTCGGCCTGGTGGCCGTCGGTGCCGCCGCCGCGTCCGTACCCTTCGTCGCGATGCGCCCGGCCGGCGCGGCGATCCGCGTGAACCTGACCGACCCGCACAAGAAGGAGATCGCGATGGAGCTGGTCTCCAGCGCCGAGAACTCCACCCTGGACTGGCGGTCCCAGTACCAGTACATCGAGGACATCGGGGACGGGCGCGGGTACACCGCCGGGATCATCGGGTTCTGCTCCGGTACCGGCGACATGCTGGAACTGGTCACCCTGTACACCGACCGCGAGCCGGGCAACATCCTGGCCCGGTACCTGCCCGCGCTGCGCAAGGTGAACGGCACCGCGTCGCACCAGGGGCTGGACCCCAACTTCCCCAAGGACTGGCGCACCGCGGCCAAGGACACGGTCTTCCAGCAGGCGCAGGACGACGAGCGCGACCGGGTGTACTTCACCCCCGCGGTCAACCAGGGCATCGCGGACGGGCTGCGCGCGCTGGGACAGTTCTGCTACTACGACGCGATCGTGATGCACGGCCCGGGCGACGACCCGACCAGCTTCGGCGGCATCCGCAAGACGGCCATGAAGAAGGCGAAGACGCCGGCGCAGGGCGGCAGCGAGGTCACCTACCTCAACGCGTTCCTGGACGCGCGGAAGGCCGCGATGAAGACCGAGGAGGCGCACAGCGACACCAGCCGGGTCGACACCGAGCAGCGGGTGTTCCTGAAGGCGGGCAACCTCGACCTGGACCCGCCGCTGCACTGGAAGGTGTACGGCGATCCGTACACCATCAGCGGCTGACCCGCGGCTCAGTCGCGCAGTACCCGGCCCTGGGCGTCGGTGCCCCCGTTGACCAGGATCAGGATGCCGTCGATCATCCCCCAGAAGTGGCCCAGCCCGCAGGTCAGGAAGGTCACCACGATCTGCAGCACGCCCAGGCCGACATGGCCGGTGTAGAACCGGCCGATGCCGAGGCCGCCCAGGGTCAGCCCGAGCACGCCCGCGACGACCTTGCTCTTGTCCGACAGCGGGCGGCCGTACGCGTCGTACCCCGGCGGCGGGTACGGGTAGTAGCCGTACCCGGGCGGCGGGTAGCCCGCGGGTACGGCGTAGCCGGGCGGGGCCGGTAGAGCGGGTACGCCAGGCACCGGCGGGGCCTGCTCGGCCGGCATGATCCGGGTCGGCTCTTCGGCGTCGGGCTGCTCTGGCATGGTCACAGGTTACGACGCCCGGTCCAGCGCCGGGGGCCACCGGCGCGGATCGCGCGGGTGGCCCAAGCTCCCCTGAAAAGGCTGGCAGCGCCCCGTCCTCCTCGGGGCGCTGCCAGCTCGACCTGAGCGCTAGGGGGATCGCTCAGTCGCCTTTTCCTACCAGTGGTGACCGCTGTTGGCCGAGACGCCGCCGTTGACCAGGTTGCCGGTCGGCAGGCCGGTGCCAGCGGGCGCCGGGGTGGTCATCCCGGTGCCGCCCCAGTTCCACCAGTAGTTGGTGGCCTGGACGATGATGAACACCACCACGAAGCCGCGGGTACGGCCACGCGAGTCGATGAAGAAGCCCACCACCGCGCCGCGGTTGTTCACACCGGTGAGGACGGTACCGCGGGTGCCCCACGGCGAGTTGATGACGTGCATCCCGGTCGAGGTCCACATGAACCCTTGCTGGACGCCGCTCGTGTTCACGAAGAACCCGACCACGGTACCCGAGGAGTTGATGCCGAACGCCCGGGTGTCGGTTCCGCGGCCGAAGGACAGCTGGTGGAACACACCGTTCTTGATGACGAAGGCGACAGTCACCCGGCCGACGACCACGAACCCGACAATCACGTTGGCGTTGTTGATTGCCGTGATGACGACCGTGGTCGCCCGCACCGGCACCACCAGGATGAAGAACACGCGGGTCCGGATGTTGTACAGGTATCCGTGCGAGCGGCCGGACGAGTCCCGGTAGAACCCGGTCGCGACGCCGTTGTCATTCACCGAGAGCAGCTGGTTCATGCCGTGCCGGGAAGACATGGACTTCGGGTACGCCACCGTGCTCCAGCGACCGTTCCACCGGGTGAACCCGTACGTGGCGCCGGTACGCGTGACGAAGAAGCCGACGATGATGGTTCCGTTGTTGCTGACGGCGACGACCGTCGTCTGTACCGCGCCCGGGAAGCTCATCCGGTGCCAGTCGCGGGTGTGGGTGTACGGGCTGCTGACGGTGAAGCCGTGGCTCGACGAACCGTACGAGCCACTGATCAGACCCTGGTCGTTGATGCCCAGCAGCTGGGTGTTGGTCGAGCTGCCCGGCGCGTCCATGGCCGTGGCACGCCACGAAACCGACTGCGTCGAAGACGTCGTCCAGGTGTGGCTCGTGCTCGCACCGGCCAGTGTCGCAGTGGCCACCGCCGTGACCGCGAGTGCCGCGATCAGACCCGACAGAATCAACCTTCGCGCCGGGCCTCCGAGTGTTCCGGCTCGGGTGAGGCGGAGCTTCATGCCTTCCTCCGTGACAGTAGTTCGCCCGCGGCTTCGCAGTCGCTGACGCTTTGCTGCCCGCTGCCGTCACGGAGGAGGTTTCCGGCGGCTTCGCTGAACAGCCTTTCTGTCATGCACTACGTGGTCCCACGCGTGGCGGTTACGCCGGAGGGGGGCGCCCGATATTACGAAGCCCTTAACTGGCAGGGTTCTCGGCTCGTTCGGTGAACCATCCACTATGGATTTCTCGTGAATACAACAGCGAGCGAACGGTCCGTACCCGCTCGCTCGCTGTTGGTTGTGCAATTGGCCCTTACGGCCGGTGACGCATCCCCCTAGGGCGTTGAGGGGTCACTCAGTGCTTACTCCACCACCAGAGACCACCGGAGTGCTTCTTCTTCTTGGTTGTCGCGGCGCTCGGCATGGTGCTGGGCGCTGCCGCGGAGGGTGCGGCAGCAGCGGACATGCTGGGCGCGGGGTTGGCGCCTGTCGTCGTACCGGCCGCCGCGGAGGCGCTGGCACTGGGCGCGGCGGCAGCGCCGCCCGCCGTGAAGGTCGCCGCGGTGACCACACCGTTGCCGTCCGTCGTGAGCGTGATGGGGTTCGCCATGCCGGTGAGATTCTGGCAGTTCAGACCGGTGAACGCGGCACTGCCACGCATCGCGAGGAAGGTGAACAGGTTGGTCGCGGCAGCCGGGTCGGGCGAGGTGCCGTTCTGGAAGATGGCCATGTCCTTGAACACCCGCTGGATGCCGGCGGCATTGGTGAACAGGTTGTTGCAGTACGTCGCACCGTCACCGTTGTCGGCCGCGCCGAGCGGGTTCTGGTCGACGCCGGCCCGGTACAGGTTCACCTTGGCCGGGTCGTTGGCGGCGTTGTTCTGCGCCATCGGGTCGGTCAGCGGGACCAGCGCAACCGGTGCCGCCTGGGCCGCCGCGGCCTGCAACTCGTTGAGCGGGAGCGAGGAGGTCGCCATCCCGTCCGCCGCGCCGTTGGGCCTCGTCCACGGGGCGCAGCCCAGGGTGGGCAGCACGAACACGTCCAGCAGCCGGTTGTCGCTACCGTTGGCCAGGTCGGTCGGGGTCATGGCCGCCGCCGCCTGCGCCGCCGCCGCGCCGGTGTTCTGGATCGCCGCCCTGGTCGCCGCGTTCGGCTGGCCGGTCTGCCCGTTGCCGTTGGCCAGGTAGTGCGTCAGCACGTTGTCGCTCTGGTCCATGTCGACCAGGGAGAAGTCACGCACCGTCGGGCACGGCAACCCGTCCTTGGCGGTACCGAGCGCCGGCACCTGGAGCATGTTCGCCGCGATCGCCGCGTTGGCGGTCTGGAAGAACGCCGGGGCGTTGCAGTACGCGAACTGGCCGAAGATGGAGTTCGCCGCGCCGTTCACGCAGTTGCCCTGTTGCAGGGCGTTGGTGCCCTGGGCCGACTGCAGCGTGAGGTTGTTGCCGTTGAAGCCGAACCACAGCGCGACCGAGGCCCCGGCCGGTACGTTCGCCGGCGTCGGCGTGGCGATCGGCTTCGTACCCTGGTCGATGACCAGCGGGTCGTACAGCGTCAACTGGCCGTTGGCGGTGACGATGGCACCCTGCACGAACGCGGACTGGTTCGCGTTGGCCTCGTTGCACGGCCCGTTGGCCGGGTTCGTCGCCACCAGCTGGAACGGCGTGGCCAGACCCTGCGCCGACACCGGATTCGCCGGGACGATCAGGGTGCAGTCCATGTTGACGGCGGCCGCATGGCTGACCGCCATGTACGTCGCGGCACCCGCGGCGATCGTGACCAGCGCCGAGGCGATGCCGATCGGTTTGACCCACCGCCGGCGCCTGCGCTCCGGCGGCGCCGCGGTGAGCTGGTCGGCCGCG
Organism: Rugosimonospora sp.; assembly: GCA_035278125.1. Lineage (GTDB taxonomy): Bacteria > Actinomycetota > Actinomycetes > Mycobacteriales > Micromonosporaceae > DATEJJ01. The sequence continues at coordinate 1,263 of DATEJJ010000008.1, read as the reverse complement.
GATCTGCCGTAGAGGGATGGCGCACCGAACTCGTCCGGTGCGTCGTAGTTGGAGCCTCTCCCCGAGTAACGTTCTCGAGCCATTGCACGCCCTTTCGTGACCGCGTCGTGAGCCACCGCGCCGGTCGCCCTGATCGTCACGTTGGTTCTGCACGCACGGCGGCTCTTGCGGCAGCTTCCGCTTGAGCCTCCACCGAGTCAAGCCGGGCAATCGCTACCGTCCGTTATGGACAGAAGTCCGAGGATGCACGGTCCATCCACATGCGACGATTTCCCCGTCACTTTGTAGGGACCCGCTCGAAGGGATGGAATCCCAGCTACGGCAACGTTTTCCGGCAATGCCTCGGGTACCGGGGCGGTCAACCGAGTGAGCACAGGTGTAGCGTACGGTGACGTATTGCCGGCGGGCATCTGTAAGTCCTATGTAACCTCTCCCGGAACCGGGTGTAGCCGCAGGTCAACAGCGCAGAATCGACAGTCTTACAAAAGGCTTGTCCTTCGGCGGGCGCTCTGTCCCGCGCGAGGCCCGGACAGACACACTCATCAGTGTCGTGAAACGTATGCAGCTTCTGGGTTCGCGGTACCGGCTGGCGGAGCCGCTGGGTACCGGTGGCATGTCTGTGGTCTGGCGCGGCTACGACGAGTTGCTCGGGCGGCTCGTCGCGGTGAAGGTGCTCGCGAAGCGTACGGCTGACGCGGAGTCCTTCTCCGGCCGCATCAGGCAGGAGGCGATGGCCTCCGCCCGTATCACCCACCCGAACATCGCCGGCGTGTACGACTACGGTGAGGCCACCGACGCCGAGGGCGCGCGCGTGCCGTACATGGTGATGGAGCTGGTGGAGGGGCGCAGCCTGGCCCACCGCCTGAACGACGGACCGCTGCCGTGGCGCCAGGCGATACGCGTCTGCGCCGAGGTGGCCGCCGGGCTGGTCGCCGCGCACGAGATGGGCCTGGTGCACCGGGACATCAGCCCGGCCAACGTGCTGCTCGCGCCGACCGGCGCCAAGATAATCGACTTCGGCATCTCCGCGCCCGTCGGCACCGTCGAGGCGAAGTCGATGCGGTTGGGAACTCCCGCCTTCATCTCCCCGGAGCGCTTCGCCAACGGCGGCCGGGTCCACCCGGCCGCGGACGTGTACGGCCTCGGCGTGCTGCTGTACCAGTCCCTGTCGGGCGCGCTGCCCTGGCCCGCGGACAGCATCTCGCAGCTGCTGTCCCAGCAGCGGTACGTCGCGCCGCAGCCGCTGCCGCCCGTACCCGACCT
>DATEJJ010000007.1:0-8596 GCA_035278125.1 Rugosimonospora sp. | reverse complement strand
GTGCTGGTGCACTGCGCCGGGGTGATGTGCCACGGCCCGGTGCGGTCCGCCACGCCGGGCGGGCTGGCCGCCGCGCAGGCGGTGAAGGTGGCCGGACTGGGCAGCGTGCTGGCCGCGCTCGACCCGCGCGCCCTGCGCAGCGTGGTGGCGTTCGGCTCGATGCTCGCCGAGCGGGAACCGCACACGCTGGGCGGGTACGCGCTGGCCAACGAACTGCTCGCCCGGGCGGCCGAACGGTTCGCGGCCGGGCTGCCGCACACCGCCACGGTCGTGGCGCAGTGGTCCCTCTGGGCCGGTGCCGGGATGGCGCACGACATGGCGGTGCTGGGCCAGGCGCGGGCCATGGGCCTGGTACCGGTGTCGCTGCGCCCCGGCCTTGACGCGGTACGGCGGCTGGTGTCCGGCGGCGTGCGCGGGCGGCTGCTGCTGCTCGGGCGCGACGGCAATCGAGAGGAAGCCGGCCGCTGAGGGCGGCGCATACGGTCGGCGACGGGGGTGGCGCGCATGGACCGTGGTACAGCCGTCGTCGTCGGTGCCGGACCCGCCGGGCTGGCCACCGCGATCGCCTTGCGTACGGCCGGATTCACGCCCGTGGTGTACGAGCGGCGGCCCGACCTGAGCACCGAGGGCACCGGGCTGACCCTGTGGCCCAACGGTCTGGCCGCGCTCGCCTGCTTCGGCGCCGACAAGCCGGTACGCGACCGGGCCCTGGCCGCCCCCGGTACCGCCATGCGCGCGGCGGACGGCCGCACCCTGTACCAGATGCCGGGTGCGGTGATGGACGGCATCGGCGGTCGCGGTGTGGCCCTGCACCGCGCGGACCTGGTGGCCGCGCTCGCCGACCAGCTCGGCCGCGACACCATCCGGTTCGGCGCCACCTGCGTGGACGTGCGGCAGGACCGCACCGCCGCGGTCGCGGTGTTCGACACCGGCGCGCAGGTGCCGGCCGACCTCGTTGTCGGCGCCGACGGGCTGCGCTCCCCGGTCCGCGCCGCGTGCGGGCTGGGCCGGCCACTGCGCTACGGCGGCTCGACGGTGTGGCGGGCCGCCGTCCGGTACCCGCTGCCCGAACTGCCCGGCCTGCTCACCCTGGGCGGTCCCCGCCAGTTCGGCATCTGGCGGCTGCCCGGCGACCGCGTGTACTGGTTCGCCTCGGAACCCGCGCCACCCGGCACGCACCACAGTGGACAGTCCCGGCCGCCCGCCGGATTCGCGGACTGGCACGCCCCGATCGGTGGGCTGCTGGACGCGACCCCGACCGCAGCGATCATCGTGACCGACGTGTACGACAGCGACCCGCTGCCGGCGTGGAGCCGTGGCCGGGTCGTGCTCGTCGGCGACGCCGCCCACCCGAGCCTGCCGCACCTGGGGCAGGGCACCTCGCAGGCGTTCGAGGACGCGGCGGTGCTCGCCGACCGGCTGGTCAGGGCGCCGGACCTGGCCACCGCGCTGCGCGGGTACCAGCGGCACCGGCAGGGCCGGGCCCGGTCGGCCTGGGCGCAGGCGCAGACGCTGGCCCGGGTCGGCGCCTGGCGGGGTGGGTTTCCGTGCTGGCTGCGGGAGAGGATGATGGCGGCCGCACCGGAGCGGGTCCAGGCCGGGCAGCTGCGCCGCCTGTTCGCGTTCCGCACCTGAGGGGGTACCCGATGACCGTCCGCGTGACCATCCACAGTGGACTTCCGCCGGCGCGGGTGTGGCCGGCGCTGCACGAGGTCGACCGGCTCGGGCAGTGGTTCGGGGAGCTGGACCACGCCTGGCGGCCGGGGCAGCCGGCGCGGCTGGACTTCGGCGACGGGGACTTCTTCACCATCGACACGCACGACGTGGTGGCACCCGAGTGGATCGCGTTCGACTGGCGCTTCCTCGGGCTGGGCCCGACCGCCCGCATCCGGTGGCAGGTGCGTCCGGTGCCGGGCGGCAGTGACGTGTCCGTCGTGGACACCTCGCCGGACCGCTCCCCCGCCGAGGCGGACGAGCTGCGGGCGGGCTGGACCGACTTCTTCGAGCGGCTGTCCCGCCACCTGGCCACCGGTGCGCGCACCCGCTACGACACCCGCGACGACATCGACGGCACCGTCGCCCTGGGCGGAGCCGCGGCGCGCCTGTTCGGACCGGACACGGTGCACCGCTGGCTACCCATCGCGACCGACGGCTTCGCCCCCCGCTGGTTCTTCGTGGTGGACGGCGACGGGCCGCGCCGGTTCCGGCTGGACGGCTGGCAGGCCGGGCCCGACGGGGTCAGCTTCACCGTGGACGTACCCGGCGCCACCGAGGCCCGGGCGTGGGCGCAGCCCGTCGGCTCCGGGTGGCACCTGTCCTTCCGGCACACCGGCTGGGGGCAGCTCGGCCTGCCCGACCGGCAGGCCCGGCTGCTGCGCAGCCGCTTCACCGCGGCCTGGGTCGCCGCCCTGCGTACCGCGAGGGAGCTGACCGGCACGAGCTAACCGACGACTGGGGAGGTCACATGGCGGACGCGCACGGTGCCACACGGTACCTGGAGGACTCCATCGCCGACGACTGGATGCGCGCGGTACTGCGGTCGATCGGCGTGATGCGGGAGAACCTCGGTAACGACCACTCGCTGCGTACCCTGGCCGAGGTGGCCTGGCTCAGCCCGTTCCACTTCCACCGGGTCTTCCACCGGGTCACCGACTCCACCCCGGCCCGGTTCCTGGCCGCCTGGCGGATGGCGGAGGCCAAGCGGCTGCTGGCGTTCTCGCCGGACAGCGTGACCGACATCTGCATGCGCATCGGGTACTCCAGCCTGGGCACGTTCACCTCGCAGTTCACCCGGATGGTGGGCGTCTCGCCGGGCCGGTTCCGGCGGCTGCTCGCGGCCCGGGGGGACCGGCCGTTCAACGACACGCTCGCGGCGCTGGGCGGGCGGCTGGGCGGGCCGGCGCGGGTACAGCTGACGGTGGCGGTCAGCGGCGGGCCGGTGGCACCGGTCGCGGTCGGGCTGTTCCCCACCGGGATACCGCAGCAGCAGCCCGCCGCGTGCGCGGTGGTATGGACGCCGGGCAGCGCGGCCCTGGGCGACCTGCCCGACGGCGTGTACCACCCGCTGGCCATGTGCTTCGACCCGGCGGTCACGGTGGCCGAGGCGGCGGCCATGACCGACCTGGACGGGTGCTTCGTCGCCGCCGCGGACGATGTCGTATCCATTGTGGACGGTTGTGCGGCGTCCGCGGCGGCGGTGCCGCTGCGCCTGCGGCCCCGGCGCCAGACCGATCCGCCGGTGGTGCTCGCGCTGCCGCTGCTACTGGAAGCCGCGTGAGACGGCAACCTAGGAGAAGGCCCGGTGCCGCCCGGTTACCAGACTTACTCGTACCAGATCGATGGTGACGGGAAGGAACTCTGGGATGGCTATCGACCTTTGCAACAAGTCGCCGGGCTCGCTGGCCGAGCAGGATCCCGGATCCTGGGCCGGTGCGGTGGACGCGCCCGTACTGCTCGAGGACCTCGGCAATGAACAGCGCGACCGGCTGAACTTCGCCTACCGGACCACGCTGAGCGCGGTCGACCCGCGGTTCGTGTCCGGCGACCCGGCGGCCTGGGCCAGCGACTTCGGCTACGCCCTGGACCGGGTGGCGATCCGGCTGGACAACCGCAGCAACGAGGAGCTGCGCCACCAGGCACTGCACCACCCGGACCCGGCCATGCGCGAGCAGGCCCTGTTCGAGTACGCCGACCGGGACCACGCGGACGCGATGGAGCTGCTGCGCGACGCGGTACGCAACGACGCCAACCGCGAGGTGCGCTGGGACGCCCTGTGGGCGATCGAGAAGCTGGGCGGCTCCCGCGCGGTCACCACGCTGCGGGAGTTCCTCACCGACGGCGACCCGGAGATCGCCGAGTGGGCGAAGCTGTTCATCAGCGAGCTGCAGACCGGTGACCCCGCCTTCGACACGCGTGCCGGGCGCCACACCCCGGGCCGCACCTTCGACGAGACCATCTACCTGCTCATCCACTGCGACCTGTACGTGCGGCTGGACGCGACCAACACGCACTGGGGCAAGTTCTCCCTCGCCCCGCAGGGCCTGGCCCGCATCTACGGCCAGGCGCACGCCTGCCCGAACGTGTCCACACGGGAGCGCCAGCTGGTCATCGCCAAGACGATCTCGGGGCTGCACCGGGACGGGTCGCCGCACTGCGACAACTACCTGTTCCGCGGCTTCACCGACCGGACCCGACGGGACCGCGGCAACTTCTTCTTCGAGTCGCTGGTACCCCGGACGTTCTTCCGCTCCGGCCGCGCCGACGACCCGAGCGCGGGCGTGGCGCAGGCCGACATCGGCTTCGCCCGGTACGGCACCTGGCACCTGGAGCCGAAGTTCCAGGTCCGCGAGGAGGCGGCGATCCGGTACGTGCGCGGCCGGTTCCAGGGCTGGGGCTACGTCAACCTCAACAACATCGCCGGCCGGTCGCTGGAGGAGGTGCTCACCCCCGGCAACGGCGTGCTCTCCACGCTGCACCACCCCGAGGTGGGCCCGATGACCAACGCGTTCATCCTGGGCACCTTCAAGGGCAAGCTGAACGACTGGGACGGCGACGGCGTCATCGACCTCAACTCCCGCGACGTCTACTCCACAGTAGACGGTGAGATCGACTCCAACCAGGACGGTGTGGCCGACGCGGCCGGCCGTACCTGCTGCGACTACACCAACCTGCTCCCCTGAGAGGCACCCGATGACGACACCGACGCAGCCCACCATCCGCTACGGCCGGCCGGTCACCACGCAGGGCGTACCCAACCTCTACGCCGGATCCGTCGTGGTGCCCTGGACCCCGCCGGACCCGGGCATCGACAACCTCGGCATCAGCTCCGTCGACACGTTCGCCGTACCGGGCGTCGGCGAGTACACCGTCGCGTTCGACGGGTTCGTGCGGGTGGTGCGCTCGGAGCCCACCTCCCGCGACTGGTCCCGCGCCGAGGTCTACACCAACCTCATCGAGATGAAGATGGTCGGCCACTGCGAGGAGCTGGGTACCGTCACCGTCGTGCTCAACCCGGACTGCCTGTCCACCGGCCAGATCCGCACCCCGTTCGACCCGTACGCGGGCGAGGGGCCCTCCGCCAAGGCGTGCCGGATGGCGGTCGGCGCGGTGTTCAGCATGCCGAAGCTGGGCCTCACGCTCATCAACAAGGAACCCATCATCCTGACCATCGACGACGTGCGGCAGATCCCGCCGGCCGGCTCCCCCGGCAAGGGCCAGATCTACCGGATGCTCCCGCTGCACGACGTGAACCGGCAGGACGACGAGCCGGTCGCGTACGTGACGAGCCTGCGGTTCACCATGGGCGGGTACATCACCGCGGAGGAGATCGCGGCCCGGCTGGCGTCCTGAGCGCTGTCCCTGGGGCGGGCGGCCGGCCCGGACGGCCGCCCGCGCCCCTGTTGCGAGGCGAGGCATGACTGCACCGACACCGCCGATGATCAGAGGGCTGCCGCTGCTGGGCAGCCTGCTGGAGTGGCGCCGCGACCACCTGACCCTGTTCCAGCGGGCGTACCGGCAGTACGGTCCGGTCTTCGGGGTGCGGCTCGGGCCGCAGCGGGGCGCGCTGCTGATCGGGCCCGAGTACCACGACTTCTACTTCCGCGAGGTGGACCGGCGGCTGTCCGTACCCGAGCTGTACCGGTTCGTGGTCCCCATGTTCGGCGACGTGATGATGGCGGCCACCGACACCGACCGCCGGCGCCGGCACGTGGCGCTGCTGCAGTCCGCGTTCCAGGGGCGGCAGCTGGAGCGCTACACCGAGGTGATGGTGTCCGAAGTGGACGGATGGCTGGACGGGCTCGGCCCGGCCGGCGCGTTCGACCTGTGGGACACGCTGGAACCGCTGGTCATGCGGATCGCGGCCAGCGCCCTGATGGGGCCGGAGATCCGGGCCCGGATCGACGAGTTCCGGCCGCTGCTGGTGGACCTGGCCCGGGGCATGGAGTTCATCCTCCCGCCCAACCTGCCGCTACCCCGGTTCCGCCGGCGGGACCGGGCCCGCCGGGAGCTGACCGAGATGCTGCGGCCGGTGCTGGCCCGGCGGCGCCGGTACCCGGACCGGCACGAGGACTTCCTGCAGACCCTGGTGGACGACGCGGACCTGGGTGCGGAGGGCGACGACATCCAGGTCGGCATGGCGCTGTGCACCATCTTCACCGGGTACATCACCACCGCCGCGCAAGCCTGCTGGACGCTGGCGCTGCTGCTGCGCCACCCGCAGTACCTGAAGTCCATTGTGGACCAACCGCCCGGCGGTACCCGCGACGCGCGGCTCACCTGGGCGTTCAAGGAGGCGCTGCGGCTGCGGCCGGTGATGGGCTTCTACGCGCGCACCAACGCGGTCGACCTCGACCTGGCCGGGTACCGGCTGCCCCGCGGCTGGATGACGATGCTGTGCCCGGGGGTGGCGCACCGGCTGCCGGAGGTGTTCACCGATCCGGACCGGTACGACCCGGAGCGCTTCGCCCCCGACCGCGCCGAGGACCGGCGCCACCCGCACGCGCTCATCGGCTTCAGCGGCGGCTTCTACCGCTGCCCCGGGCAGGCGTTCGGCACCACCGAGGTGCGGGTACTGCTGGACGGGCTGCTGTCGCGGTACGAGCTGGCGCCGCTGGACGCGATGCCGCCCGCCGACCTGGACCTGGGCGTGACCCGGCCCCGCTCCCCCTGCCTGGTCCGCTACCGCAGGCGGTGACAGCGCGCGCGGTGACAGCGCAAGCGCGGAGAAGCAACCCACCGGCGTCGGCTTCTAGATTCGGCATGCCGAGGACTGTCGATCTCAGGAGTTCGCCATGCCGACCGGAAGTCTGCTCCCCGCGGGAATGCCCACCGCACCGACGTTCGACCTCACCGCAGCCGACGCGTCCTTCCAGCCGCTGGGCGGCCGCGCCTTCCCGGCCGTCCAGGACCGGTGGGAGCGGCTGGTCAGCATGGCCACCATCCCGGAGCCGGCCGACCGGGTGTGGTCGGCGCTGGTACAGGCCGAGCACATCCGCGAGTGGCTGGGCGTGGTGCACGGCGGCTGGGCGACCCGCGGCCGGGAGTCCACACTGGACTTCGAGGACGGCGAGTTCTTCTACTGCCGCACCGAACAGTCCACCCCGCCGGCCGCGGCCCGCCCCGGCACGCTGCGGTACCTGTGGCGCTGGGTCGGTATCGGCCCGGCCACCTCGGTCACCTGGACGCTGACCCCGGCACCGGTCGGCACCCTGGTGACCGTCCTGGAGGAGGCCACCAACCCGCCCTCGGACTGGCGCTCCTGGAACGGCATGGGCTGGCCCGGCATCCTCGACCAGCTCGCCAACTACCTGCGCACCGGGGTGACCAGCCGGTGGCCGTGGCGGCGGATGGGACCGTACCTGCAGATCCCGCTGCCGGCCATGCCGTTCGAGGCGTGGGACCGGCTGACCCACCCGTCCGCGGTGAAGCACTGGCTGCAGCGCAGCGCCGGCTCGCTCGCCGTGGGCGACCCGATGACGGTGGTGATGGGCGACGCCAGCGGTACGGTCCAGTTGACGGTGACCAGGTCGGTGGACACCGCGCAGGAGTTCCCGTCGTACCTGCCGTACCTGGAGTTCGAGCTGCGCCGCCCGTCCTGGGACGCGGCGCTGGGCGGTCGGCTGTGGATCGAACCGGCCGGGCTGGGGCAGAGCATCCTGCAGGTGTTCCACTTCGACTGGGAGCGGCTGGACATCCGCGACCCGGTGACCGAACGCCGGCTGCTGACCGGGTTCTGGGCCGGTGCGGCCGGCCGGGCGCAGATGTTGTTCGCCCCGCAGGGCGCCCCGGCCGGCCCGCACGGGTGGACCTCGGGCGGCGCACCACCGCCCGCGAACGGCGCCGCGGCGGGTAACGGGCACCAGCCCGCCGCGGACCCTCTGGCCACAGTGGACTTCCCGGCGGCGATGGCGTTCGCCGGCAAGGTGCTGGGCGACCTGGGCGCCACCATGACCAGCCTGCTCGCCGTGCTCGGGGTACGGCTGGGGCTGTTCGGCGCGCTCGCGGCCGGCCCCGCCGGCAGCGCCGAACTGGCCGACCGTACCGGCCTGTCCGAGCGGTACGTGCGGGAGTGGCTGTGGGGCCTGCACAGCGCCGGGTACCTGCGCCTGGACCCCGCCACCCGCACCTTCAGCCTGCCCGCCGAGCACGCGGCGGTCCTCGCGTACCCGCAGTCCCCGCTGTCCCTGGCCGCCGCCTACGACCTGGTACCGCCGCTGGCGTCCATGGTGGACGAGGTGGCCACCGCGTTCCGCAGTGGCCAGGGCATCTCCCCCGACCGGTACCCGTCGGGCCTGTTCTCGGCGATGGAGCGGATGAGCGCCACCTGGCTGGACGCCAACCTGGTCGGCGAGTGGTTGCCGGCGGTGGACGGGTTGGTCAACCGGTTGCGCAACGGCGCGAAGGTGGCCGACGTGGGCAGCGGCGGCGGGCGCGCCCTGATCAGCATGGCGAAGGCGTTCCCGGACAGCGAGTTCACCGGCTACGACCGGTACAAGCCGAACGTGGCGCGGGCCGAGGCGGCGGCCCGGGCGGCCGGCGTGGCCGACCGGGTCACCTTCCACGACACGGACGCCACCGACCGGCTGGCCGGGCCGCT
>DATEJJ010000006.1:0-16445 GCA_035278125.1 Rugosimonospora sp. | reverse complement strand
GGGCATCGACGATCCGCGCGTAGTCTTCCGCGGAAATCTGGTTGAACGAGCCGGTCGACTTGTCCTCCCCGACGAGGCCGATCAGTTGCTTGTCGATCTGCAGCCTGGTGGCGAGCCTGGCGTTCCTGGTCTTCAAGGGCCGCGTCGCCGACCGGCCGGACTGGGCCGGCCTGGTCGGTGGGGTGGTGGTCGCGCTGCGCACGCTGGGCGGCGACCCGCCGGCGTCTGGCTGGCGGGCCGCCGTCGAGCGTGCCGTCACGCGTGGCCCAGGATCGGGTGCGGCTGGTACGGCTCCTCCAGCCGCTTGATCTCGTCCTCGGACAGGGTCACTCCGGTGGCGGCGATCGCGTCGTCGAGGTGCGCGAGTCTGGTGGCCCCCACGATCGGCGCGGTGACGCCCGGCTTGTGCAGCAGCCAGGCCAGCGCCACCTGGGCCGGCGGCAGCCCGCGCTCGGCCGCCACCTCGGCCAGCCGGTCCACCACGTCGAAGTCCGTGTCCGTGTACATCGCGTCGGTGTACGCGTCGTTGCCGGCCCGGGTGGTCAGCCGCTGCCCGTCCCGGGTGCGGTTGCCGCTGAGCAGGCCGCGCGCCAGCGGGCTCCACGGGATGACGCCGACCCCCAGGTCCAGGCACTGCGGGATCATCTCCCGCTCCTCCTCGCGGTACATCAGGTTGTAGTGGTTCTGCATGGAGACGAACGGGGTGGCCGCGGTGTGCTGCGCCTTGGCGAACTGCCACGCGTACATGCTGGACGCGCCGAGGTACCGGGCCTTGCCGGCGCGTACCACGTCGTGCAGCGCGGCCATCGTCTCCTCGACCGGCGTCTCCGGGTCCCACCGGTGGATCTGGTACAGGTCCACGTAGTCGGTACCCAGCCGGCGCAGCGAGGCGTCGATGGCGGCGAGGATGTGCTTGCGGGACAGGCCGCGGTCGTTGGGCCCGGGGCCCATCTCGCCATGCACCTTGGTGGCCAGCACGTAGTCCTCGCGGCGCGGGAAGACGGCGGCCAGCAGCCGGCCGGTCACCTCCTCGCTGGCGCCCTGCGAGTAGACGTCCGCGGTGTCGAAGAAGTTGACGCCCGCCTCGGCGGCGCGCCGCACGAACGGAGCCGCCGCGTCTTCGCCCAGAGTCCACGGTCGCCAACCGGGGTCGCCGTAGCTCATCATGCCTAGACAGATCCGGGAAACCTTGAGGCCGGTACGGCCGAGTCGCGTGTAGTCCACTCAGCCATTCTGCCGGCTTCCCCGGATGCGCTCTCGTCAGTAGAGTGCGAAGCAATTTCACGTTAGGAGGCGTGATGGGGTTCCCGGCAGACTTCCAGTGGGGCGTGTCCACCGCGGCGTACCAGATCGAGGGCGGTACGACCGAGGACGGGCGTGGACCGTCCATCTGGGACACCTTCACGCACGAGACCGGTCGTGTCGCCGACGGTGGTACCGGCGACGTGGCGTGCGACCACTACCACCGGTACCGCGAGGACGTGGCGCTCCTGGCCGACCTCGGCGTCGGCGGGTACCGGTTCTCCCTCGCCTGGCCGCGCATCCAGCCCGGCGGTACCGGCACCGCCAACCCGGCCGGTATCGCGTTCTACGACCGGCTCGTGGACGAGCTGCTCGGGCACGGCATCGACCCGGTGGCCACGCTGTACCACTGGGACCTGCCGCAGCCGCTGCAGGACGCGGGCGGCTGGCTGAACCGGGACACCGCGTACCGCTTCGCCGAGTACGCCGACCTCGCGGGCGCCGCGCTGGGCGACCGGGTGAAGCTGTGGATCACGCTGAACGAGCCGGTCATCACCACCGTCCTCGGGTACGGCACCGGCGTCCACGCGCCCGGCGAGACGCTGCTGTTCGACGCCCTGCCCACCGCGCACCACCAGCTGCTCGGGCACGGGCTGGCGGTGGCCGCGCTGCGCGCCCGCACCTCCTCCCCGATCACCATCGCGAACAACTACACCCCGGTCCGCGTCCTCGGCGACACCGAGGCCGACCACGCCGCCGCGGCCGTCTACGACGCGCTGCACAACCGGCTGTTCAGCGACCCGCTGTTCGGGCTGGGCTACCCGGACCTCTTCGAGCTGCCGGTACGCGACGGGGACCTGGCCACGATCGCGGCGCCGATCGACGCGCTCGGGGTGAACTACTACAGCCCGACCGGAATCCGCGCACCGTCCGATGTGGACAGTCCGCTGCCGTTCGACATCACCGAGCTGTCCGGGTACGAGGTCACCGACTTCGGCTGGCCGGTGGTACCCGAGGCGCTCACCGAGCTGCTGCTCGACCTGCACGGCCGGTACGGTGCGCCGCTGTACGTGACGGAGAGCGGTTGCGCGTACGCCGAGTACCCCGAAGACCCGCGCCGGATCGCATACCTCTCGGCGCACGTGGACGCCGTGGACGCGGCGCTGACCAAGGGAGCCGCGGTGCGCGGGTACTTCGTCTGGTCCATTATGGACAACTTCGAGTGGGCCGAGGGGTACACCAAGCGGTTCGGGCTGGTGCACGTGGACTTCGAGTCGCAGGTACGCACGCCCCGCTCCTCGTACCACTGGTACCGGCAGCTCATCGCGAGCACGCGATGACCACCCCGACGACGGTACCGGCGGCGCTCGCCGAGCCGCAGACCCCGGTACGCGCCCGCTGGGTGGCGTTACTCGTGGTGGCCAACCTGGCCACCGCCATGGGCTTCTTCACCCCGATCCAGGTGCTGCTGCCCGACCAGCTCAAGGCGATCGACCCGGGCCAGAAGGAGCTGATGCTCGGCATCGTGACCGGGCTGGGCGCGCTCGCCGCGGTGATCGCCAACCCGCTGGCCGGCGCGCTGTCCGACCGCACCTCGGGCCGGTTCGGCCGGCGGCACCCGTGGACCCTGGGCGGCGGTCTGGTGGGCGCGCTGGCGCTGGTACTGCTGGCCACCCAGCACACCGTGGCCGGCGTCGCGGTGGGCTGGATCGCGGCGCAGGTCTGCTTCAACGCGATGCTCGCCTCGCTGACCGCGGCGGTACCCGACCGGGTACCGGTGGCGCAGCGCGGCGCGGTGTCCGGGTGGGTCGGCATCCCGCAGGTGTTCGGCGTGGTCCTCGGCGTGGCGCTGGTGACCGTCGTGGTGACCACGAACAAGGCCGGGTACTTCCTGGTCGCCGCCGTGGTGGTGCTGTTCACCCTGCCGTTCCCGCTGATCACCACCGACGACCCGCTGCCGCGGCAGCACCGGCCACCGCTGGCGCTGCGCCGGTTCTGGGTCAGCCCGCGCGAGCACCCGGACTTCGCCTGGGCGTTCGGCACCCGGTTCCTGGTGATGCTGGGCAACGCGCTGGGCACGCTGTACCTGCTGTACTTCCTGACCGACCGGGTGCACTACCCGCACCCGGACACCGGCGTGCTGATCCTGATCCTGATCTACACGGTCGGGCTGATGGCCACCGCCGTGGTCGCCGGCCGCCGGTCGGACCGCACCGGCCGGCGCAAGAGCTTCGTCATCGCGGCCGGCGCGGTGATGGCGGTCGCCGCGCTGATGCTCGCGATCGCGCCGACCTGGACCGTGGCCGAGGTGGCGGCGCTGGTACTCGGCGCCGGGTACGGCATCTACCTCGCGGTGGACGCAGCGCTGATCACGCAGGTGCTGCCGGCCGTCACCGACCGGGCCAAGGACCTGGGCATCGTGAACATCGCGAACTCGGCGCCACAGGTGCTCGCCCCGGCCATCGCCGCGCCGATCGTCCACTGGCTCGGCGGGTACCCCGTCCTGTACGCGCTGACCGCCGTGGTCACCCTGCTCGGCGGGGTGTTCGTGTACCGGATCCGGTCCGTCCCCTGAACCGCGGGGCGCGGTGGCTCCTCACCACTGCGCCCACGGGACGTTCCAGTCGCCGAGGCCGTCGTCGAGCGGCAGCTGCTTCGGCGTGTTCTTCACGACCACCACGTCGCCCAGCCGGAAGTTGTTGTAGATCCACTGCGCGTTGGCCGGGGACAGGTTGATGCAGCCGTGGGAGACGTTGCTGTGCCCCTGCGCGTACACGCTCCACGGCGCCGAGTGGGTGAACTCGCCCGAGTACGAGATGCGGCAGCACAGGTTGATGATCTCGTCGTAGTAGTTCGGGTCGGCCTTGTTGGTGATGCCGTAGCTGGCGGAGGTCATCTCGTGCGTCGGCTCCTTGGTGAGCACCACGTGTACCCCGCTGCGCGTCCAGAAGTCGATCAGCTGCCCCTTGGACCCGTGCGTGTACCCGCCCTTGCCGCAGCTGATCGGCATGTTCTTGACGACCTTGCCGTCGACGTACACCTGCATGTAGTGGCTGGCCGCGTCGGCGATGGCGATGTGCGACGAGCCGATGGTGATCGTGGCCGAAGCGTTGTTCTTGCCGTACGCACCGTTGCCCAGGTTCACACCGTACGCGTTGGCATTGACTGTGATCTTGGTGCCCGGCGCCCAGTAGGTCTGCGGCCGGCCGTGCACGGTCGACGAGTTGACCCAGCGCCAGCGCACCTCGACCTCGGGCTCCACGGTCAGGTTGATGGCCTTGACCGCCGCGTCCTGGTCGGCCGGCGCCCTGCTGAACGACACCAGGATCGGCTGGCCGACGCCGTAGGTGCCGCCGTCGTTGAGCGAGGCCATCGCGTTGGCCGCCAGGGTCACGCCGACCTGCCTGGCCGGCTTCACCGTGGTGAAGGTGCAGGTCTTGGTCGCCGACGCGCCGCCGCTGGTGGTGGTCGCGGTCATCGTGTAGCTGGCGCCGAACGCCAGCCGCCCGGTGCTGCGCCAGGTCTTCTGGTCGCTGGACAGCTCGCCGGCCACCGACTTGCCGGCGGCGGTCAGCGTGACCGACTGGAGCGTGCCAGTGGCGGCCGTCACCGTAACTCCGTCGGCCGGCGAGACGTTCTGGGAATCGTCGGCGGGCGTCATGGTGATGTCCGCGGCGCTGGCACTTGGCCCTGGTGAAGTGCCGTCCGAGCCGCCGGTACTGCCCGGCGAGTTCCACCGTGCCGAGGCGGCACCGGCGGACGTGCAGCCGGCGAGCGCTGCCCCGGCGGCCAGACCGGTGGCGGTGGATATAACGGCGCGACGCTTTGTCATGAGAGTTCCTCCCGCGCGGGAGAGTACTGAACGCGCGCCACCAATGAAACCCAGGGTGAGGTAACAAACCGGCTGGCGTTCGCCCCAGGGTCCCCGTTTAGGGTAGAGACGTGACGGTACGCGTTAGGTTTGCCCCATCTCCGACTGGAATGTTCCATGTCGGTGGTGCCCGGTCGGCACTCCAGAACTGGATCTTCGCGAAGCAGCACGACGGCGCCTTCGTGCTTCGCATCGAGGACACGGATGCGGCCCGCAACCGGCCCGAGTGGGTCGAGGGGATCCTCTCGGCGCTGGACTGGCTGGGCATCGAGCGGGGTACCTACGAGGGCCCGTACCTGCAGTCGGAGAACGCCGGCGAGCAGCGGGCCGCCGCCGCCCGCCTGTACGGGGACGGCCTGGCCTACTACTGCGACTGCACCCGGGAGCAGGTCGCCGAGCGCCGCGCCGCCGCGGGCAGCAGCGGGTACGGCGGCTACGACGGGTACTGCCGGGACCGCGGGCTGGGTCCGGGCGAGGGCCGGGCGCTGCGCTTCCGCACCCCGGACGAGGGGGAGACCGTGGTCGAGGACGTCATCCGCGGCAAGCCGACCTTCGAGAACAAGCTGATCGAGGACTTCGTCATCGCGCGCGGCGACGGCTCCCCCACCTTCCTGCTCGCCAACGTGGTGGACGACATCGCCATGCGGATCAGCCACGTCATCCGCGCCGAGGAGCACCTGCCCAACACACCCAAGCAGCAGCTGCTCTGGCAGGCGCTGGGCCACACGCCGCCGGTCTGGGCGCACGTACCCGTGGTGGTGAACGAGAAGCGGCAGAAGCTGTCCAAGCGGCGGGACAAGGTGGCGCTGGAGGCGTACCGGGACGAGGGCTACCTCGCCGACGCCATGCGCAACTACCTGATGCTGCTGGGCTGGGCGCCCTCGGGCGACCGGGAGATCGTGCCCTGGTCGGTCATCGAGCGCGAGTTCCGGCTGGAGGACGTCAACTCCTCTCCCGCCTTCTTCGACGAGAAGAAGCTGCGCGCCTTCAACGGCGAGTACATCCGCGCCCTGTCGGCCGAGGAGTTCGTGGCCGCCTGCCAGCCGTGGCTGACCGGCGCGATCGGTACGCCACCGTGGCGGCCGGAGGACTTCGACGCGGCGGCGTTCGCGGCGGTGGCGCCGCTCGCGCAGACCCGCATCGCGGTGCTGTCGGAGATCGCGGCCGGCGTCGACTTCCTGTTCCTGCCCGAGCCGCCGGCAGACGAGGCGTCCTGGGAGAAGGCCATGAAGCCGGGCGCGGGCGAGCTGCTCGCCGCGACCGCGGAGGCTTTCGCGGGGGTACCGGCGTGGGACGCGGCCACCCTGAAGTCCACACTGGAGGAGCTGGGTACCGCGCGTGGCCTGAAACTGGGCAAGGCGCAGGCACCCGTACGGGTCGCGGTTACCGGCCGTTCGGTCGGACTGCCCCTGTTCGAGTCGCTGGAAGTCCTTGGCCCGGACCGGACTCTGGGGCGGATCCGGGCGGCGGCCGAACGTGTGCACGAATCTTAGACGCCACCTGAGCGGCTTTTCGTTGGCTGTTGTAAGGATGAACACAATTCGGTAGCGGGACTGTAGGGGGACTGCGGCGCGGCGCTGAGTGTCGGATCATTTGCACACCCCCTCCTCGTCGTTGCGGTCGGTGTGCACACTCGAAGAGGGACAGAGCCTCACGTCCGAGGAGCCCGCCGTGACCCGTCCTCCCCGAAACTCCGCACCACGGTTGGGATCAGCCGGCCGGCGTTGGTCGCGCCGGCTGCTTGTCGCTTGCACCGTCCTGCTCGTGGTCCTGCCGGCGGGCATCGCGCGGGCCGCCAGCCCGCCCGACTCGCTGACGATCCTGGGCCCGGGCATGTCCGCGCCCATCACCATCCCGTCCGACACGCAGGCCGACCTCTACGCCAACCTGCTGCGCCAGGTGGGCTGGATGGTCGGGCGGACCGGTGACTACACCAAGCCCGACCTGAAGACGGTCGGGCCGAAGTACACGATCATGGTCTTCGCGGCCGGCATCGCCACCCAGGTCTACGACGTGTACCCGGAGGCCGCAGGCGGGCCCCGCGCATTCCGCCCCGGCCGCCAGCCGTCCGGCAAGAACGGCACCGACGCCTGGTTCTACGCGACGGTCACGCTGCCCTCGGTGCTCCGCGACGCGGGCGTGAACCTGCCCGAGCCGGTTGTGAGCGGCCAGGCCGCCGGCTCCGGGTACGACCCGCAGTACCAGCCGGAGGACCTGTCCACCAGCTCCTCGTTCAGCTTCAGCAAGGAACTCAGCGAGGCGCGGCTGGCGTTCGTCGCCACCGCGGCCACCTCCGTGCTGGTGCTGGTGATGCTGTTCGGCGCGGCCCAGATCAGCCGGCGCCGCTGGAACCGCTGACCGCGGGGGTACGCAGCGTCGCCAGCGCCTGCGGCACGTCGTTCACGCACAGCGCGTCCACGCCCGCGTCGAGCAGCTTCTGCGCGAACTCTGGCCCGGGGCACCAGGCCAGGAACTCGCGCCCGCTCTGGTGCACCAGGTCCACGACGTACTGCAGCGGGCGCTGCAACGGCTCCGGTTCGATCTTGTTGGGCCGCAGCGACCCCCAGTGCGGCGCGAGTACCTGCACGTCGAGGTGGGCCGCCGCGGCGACCGCCTGGCCGATCGGGAAGTCCACCCAGGTGAGCAGCCCGCGCGGTACCCGCGGCGCCAGCTCCTGGGCGATGTCCAGCACGCTCGGGTCGAACGAGGTGACCAGCACCTCGCGCCGGCGCCCCTCCCGCTCCGCGATCGGCGCGAGCTGGCCCATGGTGGTCAGCGCGCGTTCCCGGGTGGCGTCCTCCATCGACGTCTTCACATCGAAGTCCACGCCCACGTGTGCCGGCAGCTCCGCCAGCAGCGCCTCGACCCGCAGCGCGCCGCGGTCCGCCGCCTCGTGCCCGCTCATGTCCGCGTAGAACACGCCCTCCTCGTCGGCGGGGTTGTGCGCGACCACGAGGTGGTCGTCCGCGGTCCGGCGGACGTCCACCTCCACCCAGTCGATACCCAGCTCAACCGCCGTGAGGAATGACTCGAGCGTGTTCTCCCAGTGTCCCGCGACCTCGCCGCGGCCGCAGCCGCGGTGCCCCAGCAGGGCCGGTCCGGTCCCGAATACCCGGTTGCGCTCCATAATCCGCCGCACTGCCGCCGCCCTGGCGCCCACCCGGCGGGCGCCTGGCAGAAGTGACGGGCTCGCTCACCTCCGCGCTCGTTGCCCTGCCGACTGGTACCCGCGGGGCGTCGTGATACGGACAGCATGACGTCCGGATCCGGGTACACGCAACGGGACCAGGGGCTATTACGGGGTCTTTGTCCCGCGATGTCGTACCGGAGGGAGAGCTAGGCCACCATCGTGCCGGCGCTCGTACCCCCGCGCCCGAGCAGCCGGTCGCGGGTACCGATGACCTCGTCGACGGCGGCCAGGAAGCGCTCGGTGCTCTCGCCGCGGGCCAGGTTGTCGAAGTAGTGCCGGCGCATCGCGTCCCGGCCGGCGCGGTGCTGGTCCCGGGTGAGCCGGGCGGCCAGCGTGTGCGCGAGTACCCCGAGCGTGCCCGGGTCCACCACGTCGGCGCACCGGCTCACCGGCGCGTCGGCGTGCAGCCGCTCCCGGTCGTCGTACCGGTCCGCGATGAACAGCGGCTTGTCCGGGTGCAGGTACAGGAAGTCCAGCCCGACCGAGGAGACATCCGTGATCATCAGATCGCAGCCGGGGAACACGGTGAAGATGTCCGCGTCCGGCATCGCCCGGTGCCCCGCGCCCGGATCGCGCTCGGACTGGGCCTCCAGCAGCCGCAGGATCTGCCGGTGCGCCGCCGCGATGGCCGGCTCGGCACTGGTCGCCACGCGCGGGTGCGGCTTGTACACCACCCGCGTGTCGGGTACCGCGAGCGCCGCCGCCACCACCGCCACGCCGTACCGGTCCAGCGAGGTGTAGTTGTTGGAGGCGTTCTCGCCCTCCCACGTGGGCGCGTACAGAATCGTGCGGCGCGGGGTCGGCGGCAGTACCGGCGCCGGGCGCAGGTCCAACTGCGGGCGCCCCACGCGTACCAGCCGGCCGCTGTCGAACTCGATCAGCCCGGCACGGTACCGGCGCACCGCCGCCTCGCCCGCCACGAACACCCGGTCGTACGCCTTCACCTGGTTGCTGAGCATGCAGACCTTGTCGCTCTCCCCGTGGTTCACGTGGACGTGCAGCATCCGGCGGGCGATCAGCGACTGGAAGTTCTGCGCCGAGTTGTTCACGTAGATCGCGATCTTGTGATCGCTGTTCTCGTACAGGTCCACCAGGTCCGGGAACGCCGGCACGAGTACGCCCGGCAGCGCGGTGCCCGGGCGCAACTCCGCGTACGTGCGCGGATCCCGGGTCACCAGGAGCACGGGATGGTGGTGGTGCAGCCGTTCGAACACGGGCAACCACTGGCGCAACTGGTACAGGCGGCGCGGATCGTCGCCGAAGTAGACGACCACGTCGCCCGGCGCACCCTCCCCGGGCGCGAAGCCGATCGGCCCGCGCTCTCCACGTTCCTTCCAGTCGCGCGAAAAACCCACGCTGCGGCCCCCAGTCCTGGTCGATCGATGACGGCAGGGCGACCAATGGGGAAATCAGCATTGCCCACCGGACACCCTGTGGACAAGAGTCTGGCACGCCTCGAACACCTTTTGTTTTCGGCAGAACGAACAGTTTCGCGGGGAACCTGTTCCTGCCTGTCCCGTGACTCAGTCGAGCCACACGGGCATCACCGGCTACACGGTCCAGACCCAGGCGTCGCCGATGTGCCGCCCGGTGGTACCGAGCAGTTCGTTGACCGTGTCCCACAGCAGCGAGTCGTGCCAGGTACCGTCCTGCAGCACCACGATCGATGCCCGCCAGTACCGCAGATCGGCGCGCGCGTCGGCCCGCTGCCGGTCGGTGACGTCCTGCAACTGGCCGGTGCGGTAGACCGTATCCAGAAGAGTCGACGTCGGTCGGGCCGGCGCACCGAAGATCGCGGTACCCTTCGCATCGCTGGACGGGCCGAGGAAGTAGCCGCCGGCGAGGGGCAGGTCCAACCCGGTCCGCGCGGACCAGAGCATCGGCTGCACGTACCGGCTGCTGGCGACGGGAACCGTCACCATGCTGTGCCCGGGTGCGACGTAGCGGCGCCACTCACCGCTGGCGACGAACGAGGGTGCGAGCCGGGTATCGATGGCGGGCAGCGGCCGGGGTACCAGCGGCACCAGGGCGGCGGCGAGGAGCGCGTACCAGATGAGTCGCGACCGGCCGGGCAGCTCCGCGCCGATGCGCCGGAAACCGTACGCGAGCAGGATGCCGAAGACCGGGATGATCACGAGCGCCAGCCGGGTGGATACCACGGTGTCGAACACGGGCAGGTGGTTGACGAGCGCGTACGGGCCGGGAATGTGGGTGTGCCGGCCGTGGATGAACAGCTGCGGCCCGAGCGACAGCAGCGCGAACACCAGCGCCACCACGCCGAGCGCGCGTACCGCGACCACCGTGCGCAGCCAGAAGATGATCACGCCGATCAGGATCAGCAGGGGCCAGCCGAAGAAGGCGTTCTCCTCGGCCGCGTTCTGCGCGAAGTGTCCCCGGGTGAACCCGCTGCCGCCCAGTGACTGGCTGCTGAAGGCGGGGAACGAGGTGACGTCGGCGCCGAAGCGCTCGATGCCGGCGCTGAGCCCGTGGTACGTCTGCGCGCCGAAGAACTGCACGAGCAGCGGGTACGCCAGCAGCGCGCCGGCCACCAGCGCGGCCACCGCGAGTCCCCGCGCGGCGGGCCGGACCGCGGCCCGTACCTCGTCCCGGCGCAGCAGCCCGTAGCACGCGGCGAAGATGGCCATCGCGAGGGCGGTACTGAACAGGATCTCCTCGTTGATGAACGCCTGCCACACGGTGACCAGGCCGAGCGCCACGCCGTTGCGGATCGCCCGGCCCGGCTCGCGCAGCCGCAGCGCGCGCCAGACGAGCAGCGGTACCAGGAACTGCGCCACGATGTTGGGGTGGCCGTTCGCCTGCGCGACCATGCCCGGCGCGAAGCCGCAGAACGCACCGCCCAGTACCGCGCCGGCCCCCGGACCGGTCAGGTGCCGGGACAGCACGCGGTACCAGACGGTCGACGTGGCCCAGGGCGCCAGTACCAGCAGCAGGGCGTAGGAGGCACCGCTGCCGAACAACAGGGTGACCGGGGCGAGCGGCAGGGAGATGCCCAGGATCGACGTGTTGGCGATCATGTTGACGCCGGCGGGCACGTTCAGCTGCCGGGTGAAGAACGGATCGACCCCGTGGGTCAGCACCCGCGCGCCGTGCGCCAGCGCCCACTGGAAGAAGACGTCGTCGTTGACGTTGTGGGACTGGACCCGCCGCACCGGATCGGCCAGCACGTGCATCGCGAGGTAGACGCTGGCGAGCAGGTACGCGACGCCGACGGCGAGGTCGAAGCGGCTCGGTCGGGGCCAGCGACGGTCTGCCCGGGCGGTACCCGATACCGGCGTACCGCGCCCGGGCTCGGGTGCCGGGCGCAGCGCGACTTCCGCGGTCACCGGCTCAGTGCGGGGTACGGGCGACGGCGAACACCGACTGGCCGAAGGGCGGCCGGACGATGCGCTCCGCGAACTTGGTCACCGGCAGGATCAGCCGGTCGTAGAGCCGGACCATCGGCCCTTCCTTCGGCATCAGCCGGAACACGCACGTCGCCGCGTAGTAGCCGATGAGGCCCAGCGCGTTGACGTACTCCATCCGTTCGACCGTCAGCCCCGCCTCGCGCAGCGCCGCGCCCATGGTCGCCTTGGTGTAGCGGCGGACGTGGCCGGTGGCGATGTCGGCCGGGCCCATCGCGAACATGAAGGCGGGCACGATCAGCACGATGGCGCCACCGGGCCGGACCAGCCGGGCCATGCTGCGCAGCGCGCCGACGTGGTCCTCGATGTGCTCCAGCACGTTGTACGACACCGCGCCGGTGTGCCGGCCGACCTCCTCGGTGGGCAGCAGCAGCTCCCGTACGGCCACCGAGGGCACGCCGGCGAGCCGCTCCTTCAGGCGCACCAGGCGCTCGGGATCGGCCTCGGTCGCGGTGAACCGGGAGAAGTGCCCGGACCACTCCAGGGCGTAGTCGCCCAGGCCGCTACCGACCTCGATCGGATCATCCCCCAGATACGGGACGGCCAGCTCGACGAACCACCGCCGGTGGTTCACTGCCGTCGCCAGACCCTCCAGTACCTCTGACTGGACGGCCTGGTCCCCGTTGATCCTTGCCATACCTCACCCGGCTTCCCGGTCCTGGCCATTCCGCGATGGCAACCCCGGTACGGTACTACAACACCCTACAAACGCCAACGCTGAGTGTGAAGAAATTTAAGGATCCGCCTACCCTACTCAATGCAGCAACGCGCGTACGTCCCACAGCCACACGTCGTCGACCTGGCGTGCCGGCCCCAGGTACTGGTCCAGCGTGGCGCGCAGAGCGCTCGCGCCGGGCTGGCCGGGCCGCAGTACCACCACGGCCGCCCGCCACAGCCGCAGATCGGCCATGACCAGGCGGTCGTCACCGGGCACCCGGACGTGTACCTGGCCGCTCGCGACGACCTCGTCCAGCACGATCGAGGTCCAGGTCGGTACCGCTCCGTACAGCGAATGGCCGGGGTTGGTGCGGTCCGGCCCGAGGAAGTAGCCGCGCGGGATGGCCAGGTCCTGTCCGGTCGCCGTGGACCAGCGGATGCCGTCCAGCGCGAAGCTCGACGCGGTGGGTACGGCGACCAGCGTGCGCCCGGCCGGCACGTACGCCCGCCACGCGCCGCTGGTGACGAAGTGCGGTACCGGCGCCAGCGTCGTGGTCGGCAACGGCAGCGGTACCAGCGGCACCGCCGCGGCCACGACCGCCACCAGTACGAGCGCACGGCGGCGCCCCGCTCCCGCCCGGTCGACGGCCAGGGCGAGCAGCAGGCCGGCGAACGGGACGACGACGAGGCCCAGCCGCGCCGATACCACCAGGTCGACGATCGGCAGCCGGTCCACGAGCCGGTACGGGCCCGGCAGCGGGGTACGCCAGCCGTCGACCACCACCCGTTCGCCCAGCGAGAGCAGCGCGAAGACCAGGCCGCTGAGCGCGGCGGCCCGGGCGACCGCGGACCCGCCCCGCCACAGCCAGACCGCGCAGCCCAGCGTGACCAGTAGCAGCGGCCAGCCGAAGAACGAGGTCTGCTCGGCGATGGTGTGCGCGAGCCGGGCGCTCGCCGCGCTGCCCGCGAGCGAGTTGCTCGGGAACGCCGGGTACGAGGCCAGGTCAAGGTAGATCAGTGACGGCGCGAACGGCAGCCCGCGGTACGAGCCGGCACCCAGGAACTGCCGGTACAGCGGGTAGGCCAGCAGGGGTACGCACACGGCCAGGGCGATACCGATCCCCTGTGCCCACCGGCGCAGGTCCCGCCAAGCCTGCCGGCGCACCAGCGCGTACGCCAGCAGGAACACCCCGACCGCCGCGCCGGTGAACAGCAGGGTCTCCTCGCTGATGAACACCTGCCAGGTGACCAGCACGCCCAGCGCGACCCCGCGCGGCCAGATCCGGCCCGGCGCGCCCATCCGCACGATCAGCAGGGCGATCAGCGGGATGAGCAGCTGCGCCACCATCTGCAGGTGGCCCAGCGACTCGGAGACCATGCCCGGGGCGAAGCCGCAGAACGCGCCGCCCACCGCCGCCGCGGCGCGCGAGGACACCACGTGCCGCGACAGCACGTAATACCAGGCGGCGGCGGTACCGGCCAGCGCGAGGGTCACCAGCACCGCGAACGACACGGCGGGGCCGAACAGCAGCGTCACCGGGGCAGCCGGCAGGCCCAGCCCCAGCACGCTCGTGTTGGCCATGACGTTGACCCCGTACGGGACGTCGAGCTGGCCACTGAACAGCGGGTTCCGCAGGTGGGCCAGGGACCGCGCGGCGTGCCCGAGGAACCACTCCATCAGCACCTGGTCCTGCGCGCCGAGCCCAGCGACCACGCGGTCCTGGCCACCGGTCCACAGGCTCGACGTGGCGTACCCCGCGCCGACAAGGAACCCCGCACCCACGGCGGCATCGACCCACCGGCGCGGCCCCCTCCGATCCGGGGGTACCCGCTCAGCCACGCTCCCCTCCGGGACGGCGGCTACATTGGGCGCCGCGGCCATCGACCACGCACCTCCCTGAACGCGTGAATGCCCTACGCATTCGGAGGCACGTTAGCGGCGCGGAACACGCTCGGCAACGCCCGTCCCTACGATCCACTACAAAATGATATGAAGATGCTGCCGGAGCAAGTCAGGCGGTAAACGGGTTGGTCGGAGTTGGCGGCATGACAAGGCGATTGGGCGATTTAGCGGGGCTCACGTTCGCGGGGCGGCGCGGGCGGGCGGGTGCCACCGCGCCCACGGAACGCCGGGGCAACCCGCTTGAGCGCGGCGACGATCCGGTCGAGCGGGCGCCCGAGGCGCCGGCACCGGACGAGCCGACCCGGCCGGCCGGACAGCAGGATCGCCGGCTGCTGGCGGTACTGCTGACCGTCGGCGCGACGGCGTTCGCCGCGGCGATCCGGCTGCGGCTGCACGGCTCACCGGCCGGGGACGAGCCGGCGTACCTCGTGCTCAGCCAGACGATGCAGAAGTACCACTCGCTGGACGTCATGAAGGACTACCTGCACGGCGACTACCGGGCCTTCTACCACGGGTACCTCGAACCGCACGTGGTGCGTGCCGCCAACGGCCGGCTCGAACCGCTGCACAACTTCGGCGGCCCACTGCTCTGGCTCGTACCCTTCGTCGTCGCCGGCCGGCTCGGCGCGGACGCGTTCATCGGGCTCGTCTCGCTCCTGCTGATCGGCAACCTCTACGCGTTCCTGCGCGAGCAGGGCATCAACACGTGGTACGCGTTCACCGTCACCGCGCTGACGGCCATCGGCTCGCCCATCTACATCTACGCCTCGATGGCGTTCGTCGAGCCGATCGGCGCCCTGCTCGTCCTGTACGCGGTCCGGGTGCTGCTCGGTCCCCGGCTCACCACCGGCCGGGTGCTGGTGGCCAGTACCGGGCTGGCGTACCTGCCGTGGGTACACACGCGGCTGCTGATGTTCACGGTCATCCTCGGCGGGCTGCTGGTGCTGCGCCGGTACCGGGAGAGCGGCTGGGCGCAGCCGTCCGGGTACCTACCGGTCCTGGTGCCGATCCTGGGATCGCTGGTCGTCACGGAGGTCTACAACCTGGTGGCCTGGGGGACGCTCAACCCCGCGTCGAACATGTCCAACGCGGGCAACGGCCCGTTCCAGGTGCCGTTGCCCACCGGCCTGCTCGGTACCCTGTTCGACCGGCAGGTGGGCCTGATCACGAACTTCCCGCTGTTCGTCCTGGTGCTGCCCGGGTTCCTGCTGGCGATCCGCAGCCGCGAACGGTGGCAGCTGACCGTGCTGCTCGCCACGATGGTGCCGTACCTCGTGCTCATCTGCACCTTCCAGGCGTGGTGGGCCGGGTACAGCCCGCCCGCCCGGTACATCGACGTGATCGTGCCGCTGCTGGTGTACTACGTCGCCGTTGCGCTGCAACGGATCGACTCGACCCTGCTGACCTGTGCCGCGATCGTGCTCGGCATCGCCAGCTACGCGCTTGCGCTGGCCTCGGACCTCGTCCCCCGCGACCGGTTCGCCGCGCCGGGCAACCACAACAAGGCGATGGACCGGCTCAGCCAACTGTTCGGTGTCCACTTCGTACACCACATCCCCACCGCATTCGCGTCGGGCCAGCGCCCGCTGTTCCTCGCCTGGTTCGCCGCGACCGTGGCGGTCGGCGCGGTCCTGTGGCTTGCGGGTATGCGCAAGCGTGGATGGAAGTTGCGCGCCATCCACCGGCTACGCGGTGTCCCCGAATAGGCGCTGGGCTACGCTGCGGTCCGGGAGAGCCGCGTCGTATGTGGAGGTCGCCGTGGGTAGCGCGGACCTTGTTCTGGTGCTGCGCTACCGCAAGGCGGTGACGTACGGCTTCCACGCGCTGCTGGGCGCGCTGGAGACGCACGAAACCCGTACCGGTTACGAGGTACGGTTCGGCGAGACCGTCGAGGCGACGATCGCGGAGATCCGGTCCGGACTCGGGCGCGCACGGCGGGTACTGGTGCTCTGGTCGTTCTACTCGCCCGACGCCGCCGCGCTCGCCGCCGAGTTGGCGGAAATCAAGGCGCTCGCGCCCGGGGCGGTACACGTGGCCGGCGGTGTGCACGCGACCGCCGAGCCGGTGCCGACGCTGGACGCGGGGTGGGACGTGGCCGCGCTGGGCGAGGGGGAAAGCACCCTGCTGCGCCTGGTCGACGCGGGCGGCGATCCGGCCGGC
>DATEJJ010000005.1:0-8432 GCA_035278125.1 Rugosimonospora sp. | reverse complement strand
CCGGCTTGTTTGCGGGTGTGCGCGAACATCACCCGGCGGAACAGCAGCCGCGGGTCGCCCTTGACCAGCCCGGTGCCTTCGACGATGCCGTCGAACCAGGGGGACAGGTCGCGGCTGCTGGCCTGGCTGACCAGATAGCTGGCGGCCGCGGCGGCACTCTTGATCACGCCGGTGGCGGTGGCGATCTGTTCCCCGATTGTGATGTAGTCGCGCAGTTTCGGGTGCTGTTCCAGGGTCTGCACGATCTGGTGGTTGGACACCCCGGCGTCGCCGCCGGACCAGCCCAGTTCGGGGCGGTTCTCGTACAGCCAGACGGTGCGGACCATGGCGGCCAGCATGACCGCGGACTTCTCGCCCTCGATGGCGAGTACGTCGGCGGCATTGCGGCGCTTGCCGGTGTCCAGCACGTCGAAGGCGCCGACGGGTACCTCGGTGAAAACGGTGACGTCGACCGGCATGTCGGCCTCGACGATGGCGGCCAGCCGGTGCTGGCCGTCGACCAGGGCTCCGGTGGTATCGAAGGCGATGCCCTGGTGGGTCACCTGCCATTCGCCGCGGCGCATCGCCTCGGCGAATTCGCGTACCGTCCGCTTCGATAAGGGCCGGTTGGCCGTGTTGCGTTGCAGGTACTCGGCGGCCTTCTTCGGCGACACGGTCTGGACTTTGCTACGCACGACAAACACCAACCTCTCAGCGGATGGCCCGCTGCCCTCGCCGGCAGCTACCCCATCATGGCAGGCAGGTTACTCGGCACAACAATCTGAGTCGCTAATCAACATACCTCTCGGCTCTATTCGCGCTCGAATCGCCGTAGCCCGTGCGTCGGCGTCCACCACTCCACTACAAGCATCGTGGCCCCTTCATTGAGGTGGGTGTGTACGACCTCGGCGATGTCGGCGTGGAACAGGTCGCCGTCCGGTCCCGCCGTGACGGGTCCGGCGGCGACCGCCCGACCGGAGATCTTCGCCTCGCCCGGCCATTCCGCCTCGGCGCCCTCGACCGGATCGACCGTGGCGCTGTGCAGGGCGAACCGCGGATCCCGGCGGAGATCGGCGCCCTTGCGCGCGTTCGGCATCGAGCCGAAGGCCAGTTGGCCGTCCTCGAATACGGTCTCGATCCCGGAGATCCGGGGCGACCCGTCGGCGCGCACCGTGGCAATCGTCTTGTGCCGGTGGGCGTCGAAAAGCACCCGCACCCGCTGCGCGAACTCCGGCGCTGCCCGTTCGACATCCTGCCAAGCCGTCATGCGTCCATGATCGCATCCGGGCCCGGCCGGATGGGGCTGGGTTGGAACGGCGCGAAAGCACCCGAACCCGACGATCTCCGGTCATCGTGCCGGCTCGGGCGACGGCCGGGGCGTTTTGTCCGGGTGTGGACATGTCGATAGGTCTATTTAATGGGTTGTTCATACGGTCCTCGGTCGGAGGGCGGTTCCCAGGCCATAGCGTCGTGGGGCCGTACCTCGTAGAACATTCATCGTCCGACGTCGCCTGCGTCACTCGCGTCGCATGGTTCGGGAGCGCGGGCGGAGAAGGAAGAGCCGATGGATCCGTCCCTCGCAGTCCGGGCACGCGGGATCACCAAGTGCTTCGGTGATGTCGTCGCCCTCGACGGCATCGATCTGGATGTCGGGCCGGGCCGGGTACACGGCCTGGTCGGTCCCAACGGCGCCGGGAAGACCACGCTCCTCGGCCTGCTCCTCGGCCTGGCCGTCGCCGACGGCGGCAGCCTTGAGGTGCTGGGGACGCCGGTCGACCGGGCGCTGGCCGCACCCGACGGTGTCGCCGGCTTCGTGGACGGCCCGGGGCTGTACCCCTCGCTCACCGCCCGGCAGAACCTCGCCGCCCTCGCCGCGCTGCGCGGTCGCGACGCCCGTACCGCGGGGGTCGACGCGGTACTCGACGAGGTCGGGCTCACCAGCGTCGCCGGCGACCGGGTCCGGGGCTTCTCGCTCGGCATGCGCCAGCGGCTGGGGCTCGCCGCCGCACTGGTCACCGAGCCCCGGCTGCTGGTACTGGACGAGCCGACCAACGGGCTGGACCCGGCCAGCAAGAAGCACATGCACGGGGTCATCACCCGCCTCGCCGCGGAGGGTACCGCCGTGGTGCTGTCCAGCCACCGCATGGACGACGTCGAGGCGCTGTGCTCCGAGGTCACCATCCTCAACACCGGCCGGGTCGTCTTCTCGGGTCCGGTGGACAAGCTGGGCGCGGAGAGCGGCGAACTCGAGTACCGGCTGGTCACCTCCGACATGGCAGCCGCCCGCCGGGTGGTACTCGACACGCCGGGGCTGCACTTGGTCGACAAGCCGGCCAGCGGCGCGCGTACCACCGGAAACGCCCTTGTGGTGCGGGCGGCCGTGGCGCCCCTCGATGAGCTGGTGGCCCGGCTGGTCGGGGCCGGGGTCGCGGTGCGCGAGCTGGCTCTGGTGATCTCGCCGCTGGAGGCGGCGTTCCTGGCCCTCACCGAGCAGCAGGAGGGTGACCGGTGACCGCCGCGATCGCCGCCCCGCACCGCGTGCCGGTGCTGCGGGGCTACCGTTTCGAGCTGGTCAAGCTGCTCTCCCAGTGGCGGGTGCGGCTGCTGATCCTCGCCGCGTGGGTGGCGCCGGCGGTCGTCGTGGGGGTGATGAGCGAGCAGGGCTCGCTGCCCGCGGACACCGTGTTCGGCCGCTGGATGCACGCCACCGGTTGGGCCGGCGCGCTGGTGATGCTCGGCTTCTCCGGCACCTGGGCGCTGCCGCTGCTCACCTCGGTGGTGGCCGGCGACGTGTTCGCCGCCGAGGACCGGCTCGGCACCTGGCGCCACCTGTTGGTGGCGGTCCGCTCGCCACAGCGGATCTTCGTGGCCAAGGCGCTGTCCAGCCTCACCGTCATCCTGGTGATGGTGGCCGGGCTGGCCTGCTCCAGCGCGGCCGCCGGGGTCGCCGTCGTGGGCAACCGGCCGCTGGTCGGCCTGGACGGGCACCTGCTCGCCCCGGCGGACGCGGCCGGCAAGGTGTTCCTCGCCTGGGCCTGCGTGCTGGCGCCGACGCTGGCGCTGGCCGCGATCGGCCTGCTCGGATCGGTCACGCTGGGGCGCTCCCCGATCGGGCTGCTGCTGCCGGTGCTGGTCGCCCTCGCCATGCAGGTGGCGCAGATGCTGCCGCTGCCGGTCGCGGTCCGGTTCGCCCTGCCGGGCTACGCGTTCATCGCCTGGCGCGGCCTGTTCACCAGCCCGATGCAGCTCGGGCCGCTGCTGGTCAGCATCGCGGTGAGCCTCGCCTGGACGGTGGTCGCGACCGGGCTGGCGTACCGGCTGTTCCTGCGGCGCGACTTCACCAACACGACGTACGACGGGGTCGGGCGGCGGGCGGTCACGGTCGGCGTGCTGCCGCTGGTCGCGCTGGTCGGCGTCACCGTCGCGGCCGTCGCGGTGGCCAGCCCCGCGGCGGGCTCCGGGATCGAGCAGGGCACGCTGCAGCGATCGCTCGCGACGGTGTTCGCCCACCTGTACCGGCTGCAGACCCAGCAGCTGCACCGCCCCGACGTCACCGAGGCCCAGCTGCAGGCGACCGCGAGCTGCGACAAGGGCGACGGCCTGGTCGACAACAGCGGCCCGGGCAACGGCTGGCGCTGCATCGTCACCTGGCACCTGCCCGGCGTCGACGCGGTGGGGCAGGCCACCTATCAGCTCGACGTCAGCGCCGACGGCCGGTATGCCGCCGACGGCGACGGACCGAAACAGGTCAATGGCTACTTCGTGGTGCGTACTCCGACCGGGGACGCCGCCAACCCCCTATGGCAGTTCGACGGAGACGTCGACCTGCTCGCCACCGCCCCGAAGGGATAAGGAATGCAGGTAGCACGTAAACGCCGACACGAACCGAAGGTCCATCTCGCATTTTTAGGCGGATCGGGTCGCCGGACACGCCTGGTGATCGCCGGTGCTGCCGTGCTGGCCCTCGCCGGCTCCGGCATCGCGTACGCCTCCACCCGCGGGTTCGGTTACGACCAGGTCGGACACACCACAAAGGACGGTCTGGTGGTGTCCGCCGACCAGATCATCAACCCGATCGGTAGCCGGCTCGTCATCAACAACGGCAAGATCATGGCCTCCACCGTCAGCCCGGACGGCAGCCACCTCGCGGCACTGACCGCCGACGGCGGAATCGCGCTGACCATCGTGGATCTGAAGAGCTACACGGTGCAGCAACTGGTCGGTACCGGCGCGGCGGCGAACCTGAAGATCAGCGCCAACGACGTGGGCCAGCAGGGGCCGACGTACTCGCCGGACGGGAAGACGCTCTGGGTACCCCGGACCAACGGCTACAACCGGTTCCCGGTCAACGCCGACGGTACGGTGTCCGCCCCGACCGTCATCAGCATCCCCGCGGACGGCGCGAAGAGCGCGCTGTCGGCCCAGGCCGCGTTCTCGGCGGACGGCACCACCGTGTACGCCACCGTCAACGGCCAGAACCGTGTCGTCGCCATCGACGCGGCGAGCGGCGCCATCAAGCAGAGCTGGGCGGTGGGCAACGCGCCGCGCGGTATCGTCCGGCTCGGCAACAAGCTGTACGTCAGCAACGAGGGCGGGCGTACCGCCGTCGCCGGCGACAGCACCCTGAACTCGTACGGCACGCAGGTGCCCGCCAACCCGAAGACCGGCGCCGCCACCACCGGCACGGTCAGCGTGATCAACCTGTCGGGCCCGAACGCGGTCGTGAAGAGCATCCCCGTCGGCCTGCACCCCACCACGGTGTACGCCCGCAACGGGGCGCTGTTCGTCACCGACACCGGCAGCGACGACGTCTCCGTCATCAACACCAACCGCGACGTGGTGGTACAGACCATCGCCACCAAGCCGTGGCCGGAGGCCAGCGTCGGGTACGAGCCGGACGGCGTGACCCTCACCGACGACGGCCACCTGCTGGTGGCCCTCGGCCGGGCCAACGCGATCGCCGTGTACCGCTTCTTCACCCCGCAGATGCCGGTCAGCTACGTCGGCCTGCTGCCGACCGACTACTTCCCGTCCGCCGTGAACGTCGTGGGTGGGCAGGTCGTGGTCAGCAACACCCGGGGCATCGACGCCCTGCGCCCCGACAGCAACGGGCACAACACCCACGACACCACGAGCAGCCTGACCCGGTTCACGCTGCCCAGCGACCACGTGACCGCGGGCTACACCGCCACGGTGTTCAAGCAGAACGGCTGGACCCGGGGCTCGGTGCTGCTGAGCAACGGCGGGCGGGCGAAGCCCGTGCCGGTACCGGTGCGGCTCGGCGACCCGTCGACGATCAAGCACGTCTTCCTGATCGTCAAGGAGAACCGCACCTACGACCAGCAGTTCGGTGACATCGCGAAGGGCAACGGGGACCCGGCGCTGACCCAGTTCGGGGAGAACGTGACCCCGAACCAGCACGCGCTGGCGCTGCAGTTCGGCCTCTACGACAACACGTACGACATCGGCACGAACTCGGCCGAGGGCCACAACTGGCTGATGCAGGCCGACGACCCGCAGTACACGGAGTCCTCCGCCGGCGAGTACCTGCGCAGCTACGACACCGAGGACGACGCACTCGGCCACCAGCGCTCCGGATTCCTGTGGTCCGGTGCCCAGGCGGTGGGCGACTCCGTGCGTGACTTCGGCGAGTTCAACCAGTTCGAGTCGGTACCCACCGGTGCGGACTGGGGGGCCTTCTACTGCGACGCCAAGAACATGGACACGACCGGGCAGGCGACGACCATCAACCAGTACACGTCCTCGCCGATCCCGTCGCTGAACGGCGTCACGAACCACGCGTACCCGAAGTTCGACACCAGCATCCCGGACCTGTACCGGTACGAGATCTGGAAGCAGGAGTTCGAGCAGAACGGCCCGGCCAACCTGAACATGTTCTGGCTGTCCAGCGACCACACCGGTGGCCCGCTCAACTCGGCCGCGCAGGTCGCCGACAACGACCTCGCGACCGGCAAGATCGTGGACACCATCTCGCACAGCAAGTACTGGAAGGACAGTGCGATCTTCGTCATCGAGGACGACACTCAGGCCGGCCAGGACCACGTCGACGGGCACCGCGGCCCGGTCCAGATCATCAGCCCCTGGGCCCAGCACGGCGTGGTCGACAGCCACTTCTACTCGCAGATCACGGTGATCCGGACCATCGAGCAGATCCTCGGGGTCCACCCGATGAACCAGAAGGACTCCGCGGCCACCCCGATGAGCGCGGCGTTCAACCAGCGGCCGGACTACACGCCGTTCACCGCGGTGCCGAACCGCACCTCGCTGACGCTGGGTCTGGCGAAGCAGCCGACCTGCGGCTGGGACACCGTCCCGGCGGCGGACGCGGCCGCGCAGCCGACCACCGTGGTGCCCAACGCCGAGAAGCAGGTTGCGGCGCAGTGGCAGCAGTGGAAGGCGCAGCAGCACCTGACCGGGCCGAACGCGGTTCCGGACTTCGCGAACCCCGCGCAGATGAACCACTTCACGTGGTACGACACGCACGGGTGGGCGACCCCGTACCCGGGTGAGTCCAAGATCTACGCACCGAACCAGGTACCGGGCGCCTACCTTCCGTCATCGGAAGCCGGCGACTGAGTACCTGAGTACCGGCGCAACCGGCCGGGACGACCTTCGATTGGTCGTCCCGGCCGCTGCGTACCCTTGCCCGACCCTCGCGATCCGGTGTACGAAGGTCTCTAGTCCTTGACGGGCCTCCACGTCCTCGGTTTGCTGCTATGGGTTTTTCTTTCATCGTCACGGTAGGAGGCACGCATGGCACCACCTCTGCCACGCCGGCGCTGGCGACTCGCGCTGCTGGCCGGTGCGGCTGTGGTCACGACCGCCGCGCTCGGGGCACCGGCGCTCGCGGCGCCCGACCGGCACGTCATTCCGGGCAGCGCGCCGCAGTGGTTGAGCCGCGCCAACACGGTCGGCGACACCGCGGCGGGTCAGCGCGTCAGCTTCGGGCTGCTGCTGAAGATGCGCGACGCGGCCGGTGCCGCGAGCACGCTGGCCGACCTGTCCAACCCGGACAGCGCGAACTACGGCAAGTGGCTGACCAACGCTCAGTTCAAGGCCCGCTACGCTCCGGCCGCCGCGGACGTCACGGCCGTGCGCAACTGGCTGTCCGGACAGGGCTTCCAGGTGGGTACGTCGCTGGCCGGCGGCATGTACGTCGAGGCGAGCGGCACCGCCGCCCAGGTGTCGAAGGTGTTCGGCACGTCCCTCAAGAACTACTCGTACCAGGGCATGACCGTGCGCTCCAACGCCACCGCCATGTCGTTCCCGGTCGGTACCCCGGTCGCGGTGATGACGGCGGTGGACGGGGTGCTGGGCGTGGACCAGGCCGCGCAGCTGCACCAGCCGGGCGACACGCTCCCCGGCCCGCCGGCGGGTGCCCGGTTCGGGGTCCAGCCCTGCTCGGCGTACTACGCGCAGAAGACCGCGACCGACCAGCCGGCGGCGTACGGCAAGAAGCAGCCGTACGCGGTGTGCGGGTACACCCCGCAGCAGTACCAGTCGGCCTACGGTGAGAGCGAGCTGCTGCGGTCGGGGATCACCGGCCGGGGCGTGACCGTGGCGATCACCGACGCGTACGCCGCGCCGACCATCTTCGCGGACGCGCAGAAGTACAACCAGGTGCACGGGCAGCCGTCCCTGCGTCCGGGGCAGTTCCGCCAGATCACCCCGGCTCCGGACGGGTACGACCTGATCAACGAGTGCAACGCGCAGGGCTGGTACGGCGAGGAGACCCTCGACGTCGAGGCGGTACACGCGATGGCACCCGGGGCGAACATCGTGTACGTGGGCGGCGCGGACTGCAGCAGCGGGCTGGACGTGGCGTGGGCGGAGACGATCGACAACCACGTCGCGGACATCATCACGAACTCGTGGGGTCAGGGCACCGACGACCTCGCCGTACTCGGCCAGGACTACGTCAACTTCTACGTGCAGTTCTCGCTGGAGGCGGCGCTGACCGGCATCACGGTCAACTTCTCCACCGGCGACTCCGGCGACTACACCGCCGGTGGCGCCAACCCGGCCGACAAGCACGTGTCGTTCCCGGCGGACGTCCCGTACGTGACGGGCGTCGGCGGTACCAGCGTCGGTATCGGCAGCCGCGGCCAGTGGCTGTGGGAGCACGGCTGGCAGAGCGCGTACGCCACGCTCAACGGCACCGCGTGGAACACGCCACCCGGCGCGTACAGCTCGGGCGGCGGCGGCGGTACCAGTCAACTGTTCGCGCAGCCGTTCTACCAGCGGGGCAAGGTACCCGCGCGGATCTCGCAGTACTACGGCGCTGCCCCGATGCGGACGATCCCGGACATCTCGATGCCGGGTGACCCGAACACCGGGTTCATCGTCGGGGAGACCCAGGTGTTCCCGGACGGGACCTACTGGGACCAGTACCGCATCGGCGGGACCAGCCTGTCCTCCCCGCTGCTGGCCGG
>DATEJJ010000004.1:0-2270 GCA_035278125.1 Rugosimonospora sp. | reverse complement strand
TGGGTCGGCCTGCCCGGCGTGGTGTCCGCCCGGCCCGGCCCCGACGGCCTGGTGCTGACCGTGGCCGATGACCGGGCCAGCGCGGTACGCGCCGCGGAGCTGGCCCTGGGCCGCCTGTCGGGGCAGCTGCCACCCGGCGGTACCCCGTGACCCCGCTGCGCATCGCGCTCATCCGCGGCGACGAGGACCACCACCGGTACCTCGAATCGCTGCTGACCCGCCGGTTCGACCTCGCGCTGGCGGTGGTCGAACCGCGCCGGGAGCAGGGCGCCGCGCTGCGCCGCCGCGGCCGGTACCGGGACTGGGTGTACCACCACTACCACGGCTACCGCCGCGCGCTGACCGGCCGCAACCGGTACCGCCGCCGGTACTTCGCGCACGCCCCGCAGCTGTGGGCGGCGCCCGGGACGCGGCGGCTGCGGGTGGCCTCGGTCAACGACGGCGCGGTCGTCGACGCGCTGCGCGCCGCCGCGGTGGACGTGGTCGTGGTCGTCGGCTGCTCCCAGCTGACCCGGGACACGCTGACCGCCGCCGGCCCGCTGGTGCTCGGGCTGCACGGCGGGCTGCTGCCCTACTACCGGGGCAGCCACTGCGTCTTCTTCGCCGTCTACGACGGGCGCCTGGACCGGGTGGGCGCCACCATCCACCGGGTGGACCTGGGCCTGGACACCGGCGAGCTGATCGAGGCGGTACGCACCCCGGTGCACGGGGACGAGCCGCCGGAGCGGCTGACCTGCCGCGCCGACCTGCTGGCCATCCACCGCCTCGCCGGGTGGCTGGAGATCCTGGAACGCGGCGGCGAACTGCCGTCCTGCCCGCAACCCGCGGTGGGGCGCACGTACCGCACCAGCGACCGCGGCCCCACGCACGACCTGCGGTACCTGCTGCGCCGCTACGCCCGCGCCGTACGCCCCGCCTCCAGCGCGCGCTCCAACCCGCAGTCCAGCGGGCGGTGAAACCCCGGTCGGCATGCTGAGACTGCCGGCCTGGGGTCCGGCGGCAGCCACACCCGACACAACAGGGGGAGCACCTTCCATGCGCAGGAACGAGTCCGACATCTTCCGTAGCGTCCAGCGCGTCCTCGCCGATGTGACCCATGACGAGGCCGTGCTGGACATGGACGCGGACACCCGGCTCCGGGACGACCTCGGCATCGACTCGATGACCTCGTTGACGTTCCTGATGGCGCTGGAGGACGCCATCGACGGGTTCGTCGTGGACGCGGCCACGCTGGAGGCGGAGCACTTCGAGACCATCGGCAGCATCTGCCGGTACGTGGCGCTGCAGCTGGCCGCCGAGATGGTCGGTTGACGGTGGGCGGGCTCTACGTACAGGCGGTGCACCATACCGTGCTGCCCGCCCGCGCGCAGCGGCGCGCGCCCCGCGAGCGGTTCGTGCGCTACCAGGCGGACCTGCACCGGATGGCGGGGCTGACGCTGGACGTGGACACGCTGACCCGCGGCGACCAGTACACCTTCGTGGAGCTGGCCGACGCGCTGCTGCGCGCGGCGGGTACCGGGCTGGTGCAGGACCTCGGGGTGCTGGTGTCCAGCTACTGGACGCCCGAGTTCGACCCGGACGTGTCCGCCTTCGGCCCGTACCTGCACCACCGGTACGCGCCCGGGTGCACCTGCTTCGACCTGGTGGACCGGGGCAGCATCTCGCCGGTACTGGCGCTGCTGGTGCTGCACGAGTACCTGAAGGCCGGCGACGACGGCGCGGACGGGCTGCTGCTCAGCGTCGAGCAGACCACGGTGCCGGCGCCCACCAGCGCCTACTTCCCCGGGCCCGCCCGGTCCACGGCCGGTGCCCTGCGCATCGGTCCCCGGCCCAGCCCGGTGCGGATCCTGGATGTCACCGAGCTGACCGAGTCCGCATCGCTGGGCGACGATGGCGACCTGACCAGCCTGGTGGCGCGCTGGTCGGCCCGGTTCGGTATCGACCCGGCCGAGCTGACCGTCCTGGTGGACCGCACCACGTTCCTGTACCGGCGCTGGGCCTACGCGTTCGGCATGGACGGCTGGCCGTGCCGGATCGGGTTCCTGCCACCGGAGCGCTCCTGCACCGACATGTTCCGGTGGCTCGCCGGGCCGCGCGAGCCCGGCCACGTCGCCTACGTCGGCGAGGACGTGGAGAGCCTGGCCGCGGGCGCGGTCCTGGTCCGGATGGAGGAGGCGTGACCGCTACTCTGGCCGCCGCCCGGGAGGTTGACCTGCACCTGGACGCGATCCGGTTCACGATGGCCCCGGTGCT
The DNA here is from genome assembly GCA_035278125.1 of Rugosimonospora sp. Lineage (GTDB taxonomy): Bacteria > Actinomycetota > Actinomycetes > Mycobacteriales > Micromonosporaceae > DATEJJ01. The sequence goes on along the minus strand of DATEJJ010000004.1, from coordinate 17 downwards.
GCGCCGCGCCGGCCTGG
>DATEJJ010000003.1:0-5454 GCA_035278125.1 Rugosimonospora sp. | reverse complement strand
GCTGGCCCGGGCGCTCACGCCCCGGCTGCCCGACCGGCGCACGGGCCGGCTGTTCCCGCGCCGCAGCCGGCTGCAGCGGGCCACCATCGCGCTGGTCGCCGCCGTCGCGCTCGGCTTGATCTGGTGGGGCTTCGACGGGCTCGCCACCCGGATCGCCCTGTCCGCCCTGGTGCTGCTCGCCCTGCCCGCGATGATCGTGCTCACCCTCGACCGCCGCTGACTCCGCCCCGCCGCCCGTCGACCCGACCGCCGATCCTGGAGGAACCATGCTCACCCTGCTGCCCGCCGTGGACGTCACCGAGGGCCAGGCGGTACGCCTCGTGCACGGCGAGGCCGGTACGGAGACCGGGTACGGCGACCCGGTCGAGGCCGCGCTGCGCTGGCAGGCCGACGGTGCCGAATGGGTACACCTGGTGGATCTGGACGCGGCGTTCGGCCGGGGTACCAACGCGCCGCTGCTGGCCGAGGTGATCCGGCGGCTGGACGTCGCGGTCGAGCTGTCCGGCGGGATCCGGGACGATGCCTCACTGCGTGCCGCCCTGGCCAGCGGGGCCGCCCGGGTGAACATCGGTACCGCCGCCCTGGAGGACCCGGACTGGTGCGACCGGGTGGTGGCCGAGTACGGCGACCGCGTCGCGATCGGCCTGGACGTACGCGGGCACACCCTCGCCGCCCGGGGCTGGACCCGGGACGGCGGTGACCTGTTCGAGGTGCTGGCCCGGCTGGACAAGGCGGGCTGCGCGCGTTACGTGGTCACCGACATCCGCCGCGACGGTACCCTCACCGGCCCCAACCTGGACCTGCTGCGCGAGGTGTGCGCGCGTACCCCGGCACCGGTCATCGCCAGCGGTGGTGTGTCCACACTGGACGATCTGCGCGCGCTGTCCACCCTTGAGCCGGACGGGGTGGAGGGTGTGATCGCCGGCAAGGCGCTGTACGCCGGTGCGTTCACCGTCGCCGGGGCGCTGGCCGTGCTGCGGGAGGCGAGCCAGGCATGAGCGTGGCGGTCAGGGTCATCCCGTGCCTGGACGTGGACGCCGGGCGGGTGGTGAAGGGTGTCAACTTCCTCAACCTGCGGGACGCGGGCGATCCGGTCGAGTTGGCCGCCGCGTACGACGCCGCGGGTGCGGACGAGCTGACGTTCCTGGACGTGACCGCGTCGGCGGACGGGCGTACCACCATGCTCGACGTGGTACGGCGTACCGCCGAGTCGGTGTTCATCCCGCTGACCGTCGGCGGTGGCGTGCGCAGCGTGTCCGATGTGGACGTACTGCTGCGCGCGGGCGCGGACAAGGTCGGCGTGAACACGGCCGCGATCGCCCGGCCCGGGCTGATCGCCGAGATCGCCGAACGGTTCGGTCGGCAGGTGCTCGTGCTGTCGGTGGACGCGCGCCGCGCCGCCGGTACCCCCAGCGGATTCGAGGTGACCACGCACGGCGGGCGCCGCGGCACCGGGCTGGACGCGGTGGCCTGGGCCGCCCGCGGCGCCGAGCTGGGTGCCGGGGAGATCCTGCTCAACTCGATGGACGCCGACGGTACCAAGGACGGTTTCGACCTGGAGCTGATCCGGGCGGTACGCGCGGCCGTGACCATCCCGGTCATCGCGTCCGGCGGCGCCGGGCGGGTGGCGCACTTCCCGCCGGCCGTCGCGGCCGGTGCGGACGCGGTGCTGGCGGCCAGCGTGTTCCACTTTGGAGAGTTGAGCATCGGCGAGGTCAAGCGGGCGCTGCGCGGCGCCGGCCAACCGGTGCGGTGAGGCTGAGGGGTAGAACGCCCCTCAGCCCGACTTCACGTCCTTACCGGGCTGGTTGGGTGTCCAGCCGAACGCCAGTGAACCGCCGACCAGGCCGAGCAGCATGCCGAGCACGAAGCCGCCCAGGTTCGAGGTGAGCCACGAGCTCAGCGCGAGCAGCACCGCGATCACCGAGTAGAACAGCCGCTGCCCGGGGCTGAACCACAGCAGCAGCCCGCACAGCACCATGATGACCGGGATCGCGTACCCGGCCAGGCCCTGCAGGCCGACGTGTACGACGACGCGCATGGGCGCCTTGACGGTCAGCGAGATCTCCGCGCCGGCGAGCAGGATGAGCAGCCCGCCCCAGAACGGCCGGGTGCGCCGCCAGTTCCGGAACCGGCGCCGGGTACGCCCCCACCGGGAGGTCGGCTGCGGTGCCAGGTACGCGGCGGTCGGCGAAACCGGCGGCTGCTCCGGCTCCGGCGCCGGCTGCGACGCGGTCGCCTCGAACAGCGGCAGCCCGGGGGAGTAAGGCGAAGCGGGGGACTCCGAGAAGTCCCCCGCGCCGTTGTAGCTCACGGACACGTCAGCAGCCCGTGCTGGTGAAGGCCATGTGCAGGTTGGGCAGGGTGAACGTCGCCGCCGTGGTGGCGTAGTTCGTCTGCCGCAGGTTGTTGATCGTGACGGTGTCCGCCTGCTGCCCGAGGACGCCCGGGAAGCCGGTCACCGACTGGCCGGTCACCTTCTTCACGGCGTCGAGCGTGCTGGAGTCCTGCCCGATCTGGATGTTGGTGAAGGACGCGTTACCCGACAGCTCGGACGAGTCGACCACCATGGTCTCCGCGTGTACCGGGCTGCCGGAGCCGCCCGCGGTGAGCTTGAGGAAGGTACCGCCCAGATCGATGCTCTGGCAGAGGCCGGTCAGGTCCGCCTTGCCGATAGCCGATACAACAAGCACCAGTTGTCCGCCGGTGTTGCCGGCGTTCGGGCTGTTGGGGATCATGCTGTCCAGCGTGGCGAACTGCTCGAACCCGGTGCCGCTCAGCTGGGTCGCGGTGACCGTGAACGGCATGCCGGAGATGGAGAACTGGGCGGCGAGTGCGCCCTGTGCGGTCAGTACGACCAGTGTCGCCCCGGCTGCTGCCGAGGCGAGCATCATGGCCGCGAACCGCCGCCACCGGACCCGGCCCTGGCCGGAACCGGTCACCGGCTGCGGGGCCGGCGTTGAATCTAACGTGTCCTCTGTGGACATGAGTTGCTCCCTTATGTCGCCTGCCGCGATAGAGAGTGGGTGGATCGCTGGTGGCACGGTACGAGCTGACACGGGCGACCACTGCGGGAGGAGGTCGCACACTGACGCCGTTCGCGTCAGCCAGGTGTCGTGCCGCTGCAAAAAGTTACCCCGCGGTAATGACCTGGTCAAGAGCGCGATTCGCGTTTTTGCCGGGGTGGGTGTGGTGTTCCCCGAGCCTACGGCACCCGCGCGAGGTCCGCAGGCCCTGGCTCGCCACCCCATTCGCGGGCCGCCTCTTCCCGACCGAGAAAGGGAACCAGCACGAAATAGGTCAGGGAGGGTAGCATCTCGGGCAGTTGGGCGACCCGACCGGCGGCCACGTGCCGGTACACGATGCAGTAGATCCCGCCGACCACGGCGGTGGCCAGGTCTTCGCGCGCCGGCGCCGGGTCGCGCATGGGTGCGTCGGCGAAGAATTCGCCGAAGCGGCCGATCAGGCTGTCCCGCTCGTGCCGCGCGGCCGGGCCGGCGCTGTCCACCTCGACGATCGCCATCCGCGCGAAATCCGGCACGCTGGCCAGCGCGTTGAGCATCACGCTGAGGGTAGCCCTGGCGCTGGCGCGCCAGTCCGGCGCCTCCCGGTGCGCCGCCTCCATCAGCCCCAGCAGCATGCTGATGCCGTGCCGGTAGGTGGCCAGGAAAGCGTCTTCCTTGCCGTCGAACAGGGCGTAGAACGCGGGGCGGGTCACGCCGGCGGCCTGGCAGATGTCGCTGACCCGGGCGTTGGCGTACCCCTTCGCCGCCACCGTGTGCACGAGCGCGTCGAACAAGCGGTCCCGCTGGGTGGCGGCGACGACCTCGGGCGGCAGCCGGCTCGGTCCGCGCTTGAGGGCGCGCGAGGGGTCGCGCCCGGCCCGCGCCCCAGGTAGGGGCATGGATTCCGCCGTGGTCGGGTCCGCCGTCCTGTTCATGGACATCATCAGAGTCCCCTCAACGCCCTTGACGTTAAGACCCTACGAGGTTTATAACCTCCACAGGCTTATCTATTTGGATACTGTCCGGTCGACCACCGGACACCACCTCCGCCGATCCGGCACATTGCGGGATGGCCGGCCAGGCGGAGACCCCAACCACACCTCCACCCCTTCACACCGCCGCGGCCCGCCTGGCATCGGGCGCGCGGCGACAGGACCGTCCCGACCCGATCGCGTCCAGCGCGTGGCGGGGACCGACATGCTGTGGGACTCGGTGTGCCGCCGTTCGGCGCACCGGGGGCGTGTCGCGCCCGCGTGCGCTGTGATCTGGTACCCCGTCTGTCCCTTGTGGACTGCCGGTCTGTGCCGTGTCTGTCAGCACGCCCACGCTCGTGCCAGACCGTCCACTGTCGAACTTAATCGAAACATGCAGATTAACCAATGGCCCGAACGGGCCGGAAAGGCAGGACAACCCCGATGCGACGCTACCTCTACATGGCGGCGGTGGCCGGCGCGGCCGCGCTCGCCACGATGCTGCCCGGTGCGGCCTTCGCGGACACCGGTGCGGTGCTCACGTACGGCAGCGCCGGTGGCACGAGCGTACCGGTGGGTGACGTGGTGACCGCGTCGCTGGCCAGCGGTACCACCGCCACGTTCTACTCGTCCTCGACCGGGACGAGCGGCGTCAGCTGCACCACCTCGGCCTTCACCGCGACCGTCACGGACAACCCGGCGGCGGCGGGCGTGGCGACCGAGTCGCTGACCGCTCAGACCTTCAGCGGCTGCACGTCGAACGTGTTCGGCACCACCAGCGTGCAGAGCGTGACCCTGAACAACCTGCCGTACACGGTGACCGTGGACGACAGCACCAACGCCGTCACGGTCAGCGGCAGCCCGATCCAGACCACCGTGGTACTGGGCACCATCCTCGGCACCATCACCTGCGTGTACCAGTCGACCAACTCGACGATCGCGGGTACCGCCGACAACACCACCAACTCGATCACGTTCACCAACCAGTCGTTCACCAAGACGAGCGGCTCCGCCCTGTGCTTCTCCAGCGCGTTCTTCACGGCCACGTACTCCCCGGTCGCGGACACCACGCAGGGCGGCAGTGCGGTCTACGTCAACTGACGCAACACACCCCACAACGGCGGCGAGGACCCACCCGGGTCCTCGCCGCTGTGCTGTGCGGGCGCCGCCATCCCGGTGGGGAGAGAGCAGGGTGCCGCCGCGTCCCGGCGTGCCGGGACCCTGGCCGCCGCGGCCGGGTTGAGCCGCTACAGCGGCGCGGCGAAGTCCTGGGTCCAGAACGGCGTGTTGTGCGCGTCGTACGCCAGCCCCACGCCCAGGTTCCGGAACGCGCAGTTGAGGATGTTCGTGCGGTGGTCGGCGCTGTTCATCCACGCCTGCGTCACGTCGGCCGCGGTGCGCTGCCCCTCCGCGATGTTCTCGCCCATGATGGACCAGCGGTACCCGGCTTTGGTGACGCGCTGCGCCGCGCCCACGCC
>DATEJJ010000002.1:0-5699 GCA_035278125.1 Rugosimonospora sp. | reverse complement strand
GGGCAGCCCGCCCGCCACCAGCAGCCCCAGCGCCGCCGCCAGGCCCGCCGCCAGGCCCGCGTAGCGCAGCCACGGCTGCCAGCTGGCGCTGCGCGCGAGCAGCGTGTACGACCACAGCGCGGTCACCGCCAGGGTGGCGGCCAGCGTGATGTTCACGACCGTCGAGGAGCGGTGCCGCCACAGCAGGACCGCGCCCATGCCGGCGACCGCCGCGACCGCCGGCGCCAGCGCGACCGTGTAGTACGGGTGGAAGATGCCGCGCATCAGGCTGAACGTGAGCCAGGTGACCACCAGCCAGCCGCCCCACAGCACGAACGCGGCCCGGGTGCGGTCCAGCCGCGGCGCGCGCCGGGTCAGCCACAGCGCGGCGACGAGCAGGATCAGCGCGGCCGGCAGCAGCCAGGAGATCTGGCCACCGATCTCGGCGCTGAACATCCGGGTGAGCCCCGTCGCGCCCCAGAAGCCACCGCCGGCCGCGCCACCGCCCGGGCCCACGCTGCCGGTCTCGCTGCCGGACAGCCGGCCCAGCCCGTTGTACCCGAGGGTCAGTTCCAGGATGCTGTTGTGCTGCGAGCCGCCGATGTACGGCCGGTCCTTGGCCGGAATCAGTGAGACGATGGCGATCCACCAGCCGGCGCTGGCCACGAGCGCGCCCAGCCCCGCGGCCAGGTGCAGCAGCCGCCGGCGTACCGAGGTCGGCGCCGCGATCAGGTACACCAGGCCGAACGCGGGTACCACGAGCAACGCCTGAAGCATCTTCGTCAGGAAACCCAGACCCACCAACGCACCCGCGAGTACCACCCAGCGTGCAGACGCCCGCTCCAGGGCCCGGGTCATCGCGTACGCCCCGGCGATGAGCAGCAGGGTCAGCAGCGCGTCGGGGTTGTTGAAGCGGAACATCAGCACCGCCACCGGAGTCAGCGCCAGCGCGGCGCCCGCGAGCAGGCCCGCCACCGGTCCGAACCAGCGCCGCACCGTCAGGTACAGCAGCCCGACCGCGGCCACCCCCTCCAGCGCCTGCGGCACCAGGATGCTCCACGAATTGACGCCGAAGGCGCGGGCGGATAAGTCCATGACCCACAGCGAGGCGGGCGTCTTGTCCACGGTGATGAAGTTGGACGCGTCCGAGGAGCCGAAGAAGAACGCCTTCCAGCTCGTCGCGCCGGCCTGTACCGCGGCCGAGTAGAAGGCGTTCGCCCAGCCGGAGGCGGACAGCCCCCACAGGTACAGCACACCGGTGGCCGCCAGCAGCAGTGCCAGCGCCGGCCGTACCCACAAGGGATTCCGGGGTTTGTCCGCCGGCGGCCCGGCGGGTTGGCGGGTGAGGATGGGCACAGTCAGGGTCATACTGCCAAGGTTTGCCGGGCCGCCTCGATCGTGCGTGTGTGCCGGCTATGCGTTGGCTGTGCGCGGCAGGGTGACCGTGAAGAGCGTGAAGCCCGGCTCGCTGGCGACCGTGACCGCGCCGTGGTGGCTGTCCACCACGGCGGCCACGATGGCCAGGCCGAGCCCGGTGCTGCCGGCTGCGCGCGAGCGCGAGGTGTCCGCGCGGGCGAACCGGTTGAACACCTCGGGCAGCAGCTCCGCCGGAATGCCCGGACCGTTGTCCGCGACATCGAGCCGCACCTGGTCACCCGCCGCGGTCAGCCGCACGGTCACCCGGGTGCCGGGTGGCGTGTGGGTACGCGCGTTGGCCAGCAGGTTGGCCAGCACCTGGTGCAGCCGCACCTTGTCGCCGATCACGTACACCGGCTCCTCGGGCAGGTCCAGCTGCCACTGGTGGTCCGGGCCGGCCGCGTGCGCGTCGCTGACCACGTCGACCACGAGTTGGGAGAGGTCCACCGGGTCGCGGTCCAGCGGGCGGCCGGAGTCCAGTCGTGCCAACAGGAGCAGGTCCTCGACGAGCGTCGTCATCCGGCGCGCCTCGGACTCCACCCGGCGCATCGAGTGCGCCACGTCCGGCGGTACGTCGTCCATCCGCCGGCTCAGCTCGGCGTACCCGCGGATCGCGGCGAGCGGGGTACGCAGTTCGTGGCTGGCGTCGGCGAGGAACTGGCGCATCCGCACCTCGCTCGCCTGCCGGGCGCGCAGCGCGGCACCGACGTGCCCGAGCATCCGGTTGAGCGCGGAGCCCACCTGCCCCACCTCGGTACGCGGATCAGTGTCCACTGTGGGCACTCGTACGGACAGCGCCACCTCGCCGCGGTCCAGCGGCAGCTCGGACACGCGGCTGGCGGTCGCCGCGACGCGGCGCAGCGGGCGCAGCTCGCGCCGGATCAGCACGGCACCGGCCGAGCCGGCCAGCAGCAGCCCGGCGAGCGCGACGCTCACCTCCACCAGGGTCAGCGCGCTGAGCAATGTCTCCATATCGGACACTGGCAGCCCGGTGACGATGACGTCGCCGTCGTTGGTCAGGATGGCGATCACCCGGTAGTCGCCCTTGCCGGCCAGGTTCACGGTGTGGCCACGCGCGTCCGGTGGGATCGTGAGGAAGGTGGACCAGAGCGCGCTCGCCAACGGCACGCCGTTCTGCCCGTTCTGCCGGCTGCCGTCGAGCATCCGGGCCCAGCACACCTGGCCCTTCTGGATGTGCGCGGCCACGGTGCCGGCCGGCTGCCCGGGCGGGAACGCCGGTCTGGTGTTGCCGACGTCCGTCGCCGAGCAGCCGGCCGGCATCTGCCCGAGGGAGGCAGGTCCCTGACTGGTCTGCCCGTAGGGCTGGGTCCCGCTGCCGGACGGGCTGCCGCTGGACCCGTTGCCGCCGTACTGCTGCTGGTTCGGGTCGAACTGCTCGCGGCCGCGTGCGCCCGCGGCGACCAACTGCTGGTCCTTCGCGTTGAGCAGCAGGCGCCGCACGGCGATCTCGGTGGTCCCCGACAGCACGAGGCTGATCAATGCCAGCAGGCCCAGCGCCGTGGCGAGCAGCTGGGTACGCAGCGACATCACCGCGACGCGGTGCCGGCCCCGTCCCGGCGGCGCCCCGGGTCTGTCCCGCAGGCTAATCTGCTGGCTTGAGGACATAGCCCGCCCCGCGCATGGTGTGGATCATCGGGGCCCGGCCGGCATCGATCTTCTTGCGCAGGTAGGAGATGTACAGCTCCACCACGTTCGCCTGGCCGCCGAAGTCGTAGTTCCACACGCGGTCCAGGATCTGCGCCTTGGACAGCACCCGGCGCGGGTTGCGCATCAGGTAGCGCAGCAGCTCGTACTCGGTGGCGGTCAGCTCGATGAGGGTACCCTCGCGGCGCACCTCGTGGCTGTCCTCGTCCAGGCTCAGGTCGCCGACCACGAGCACCGCGTCCTGGCGGGCGGTGGCCATGCCGGCCCGGCGCAGCAGCGCGCGCAGCCGGGCCACCACCTCCTCCAGGCTGAACGGCTTGGTCACGTAGTCGTCGCCACCCGCGGTCAGCCCGGCCACCCGGTCCTCCACCGCGTCCCGGGCGGTCAGGAACAGCACCGGTACCTGCGCGGATACCTCGCGCAGCCGGCGCAGTACGGCGAAGCCGTCCATGTCGGGCAGCATCACGTCGAGTACCACCACGTCGGGCTCGAACGCGCGCGCCTGCCGTACCGCCTCGAAGCCGTCCCCGGCGGCGCGCACCTCCCACCCCTCGTAGCGCAGCGCCATCGACAGCAGCTCGGCCAGGGTGGGCTCGTCGTCGACCACGAGCACGCGCACCGGACCGCCGTCCGGCCGGCGCAGGTCCAGCTTGGCCGGCGCGGACTCGGGGACGGTACGGGGCGCTCTCGGGGGCATGTTCACGATCGACATGCTCTCATCGTGTACCACCGCTCTGTGCGGCATCTCTGAAGTTCCTGTGCGCTTGCTGTGTGATGGTCCCTAGTAGGGTGAGTGCGCCCCTGCACTCTGCAACGTCTGGCCGTCGAGCAGGTCGTCAAGCCGCTTGATGGTCGGGTCGTCCCCGTCCGCCTGGTAGTCGGCCGGCCGGGTGGTGTCCACCCCGTCGGGTATCCGCAGCAGCCGCAGCACCGGCGTCGCGACCACGGCCACACCCAGGTTCAGCACCAGCGCGAGCAGCCCGGCGTAGATGCTGATCTGGGTGTGCAGCCCGAGGTGGGACAGCGGCCAGCCGGTACCGCCGAAGTGCGGGCGTACCACCACGCCGCGCGGGCCGAGCTGCGGCACCTGGTACAGCATGATCGCGGCCACGGCCAGCCCGGCGACCAGCCCGAGCAGGACCGCCCAGCGGTGCAGCCACCGGGTCCACAGGCTCAGGCACACGGCCGGCAGGATCTGCAGCACGATCGCGCCGCCGATGAGCTGCAGGTCGGTGGAGAAGCGCGGGTTGATGAGCAGGATCACCGCGATCGCGCCGAGCTTGACCAGCAGCGACACCCAGCGGCTGACCCGGGCCTCCTCGCGCGGGGACGCGCCCGGGCGCAGGTACTCGCGGTAGATCGAGCGGGTGAACAGGTTGGCGGCCGCGATCGACATGACCGCCGCCGGTACCAGTGCCGCGATGGCCAGGCCGGCGAAGGCGATACCGGCGCACCACTGCGGGAACACGGTGTGGAACAGCTGCGGGATGACCGTGTTCAGGTCGCCCGAGCTGCCGGTCGCCGGATTGAAGCCGATCGGCAGCACGTTCTGCGCGATCGCGAAGACGCCGAGGATCGACATGATCGCGAGGCCCAGCGTGTACACCGGGAGGGCGGCCGAGTTGCGCTTGATGGTGGCCCGGTCCCGGGCGGCCAGGATCGAGGTCAGCGTGTGCGGGTACGCGAAGATCGACAATGCCGACCCGATGATCAGGGTGAGGTAGGTCCACTCGGCGCCGGGGCCGAGCAGCACGCCGGTGCCGGGCGTGGCCGACATCGTGTAGCGCAGCTTGGCCAGGTCGAACGCGCTGCCCAGACCGCCGGCGATGGCCACAACCAGGAGCGCCGCGATGATCACCCAGATCATCAGGATGTCCTTGGCGATGGACAGCAGCGCCGGCGCGCGCAGCCCGGAGCGGAACGTGCACGCCGCCACCAGGCCCAGCGCGATCACCAGCGGCCAGTCCCCGGTGATCCCCATGACCCGGAACACCGCCTGCAGGCAGAGCAGCTGCACCGCGATGTACGGCATGGTGGCCACGATCCCGGTCAGCGCGACCAGCGCGGCCAGCCCGCGCGAGCCGAACCGGGCCCGCGCGTACTCGGCGTTGGTGACGAAGCCGTGCCGGTGCGCCACCGACCAGGTACGCGGCGCGATCACGTACACCAGCGGGGCGCACAGGGTGCTGAACGGCACCGCGAAGAACCCGAGCGCGCCGGCCCCGTACACGAAGGCCGGGGCGGCCACGAAGGTGTACGCCGTGTACGCGCTGCCGCCGAGCAGGAACCAGGTGACCCAGTTGCCGAACGCCCGGCCACCCACGCCCCACTCCTCCAGGCTGTGGATGTCGCGCGGCTGCCGCCACCGGGACGCGGCGATGCCGAGTATCAGGGCGACGCCGAGCAGCCCGAGGAAGACCCAGAGTTCGGTCTCGTGACCGACTGCGGAACCCATGTCAGCGCCGCTCCCTACTCATCAGGAACACCGTGGTGATCATGGTGATCACCAGTAGCGCGCAGAACAGCTGGTACCAGTAGAAGAAGGGTATGCCCCACAGCCTCGGGTTGTCGGTGTTGGTCAGCGGGCTGAGCAGCGGCGCGATGAGCGGGATGACCAGCAGCCAGTTGCGGCTGCGGCG
>DATEJJ010000001.1:0-3611 GCA_035278125.1 Rugosimonospora sp. | reverse complement strand
CAGCCTGGCCGGCCTGGCCCGCGGGGAGGTCCGGGCGCAGCTGGCCGAGCTGGTTCAGGCCAACCTGCTCACCGAGGACGTGCCCGGCCGGTACGCGCTGCACGACCTGCTGCGCGCGTACGCCGCCGAGCAGGCGGACCGCGAGGACCAGCCGGACGAGCGGCACGCGGCCCGGCAGCGCTGGTACGACCACTACCTGTACTCGGCGCAGGCGCACGCCCGGCGGCTGTACGGGCCGTGGTGCGACCTCCCGCTGCCGCCGGTACCGGCCGGGGTGGCGCCCGAGGAGCCGGCCGACGCCGCGGCGGCCAGCGCGTGGTTCGGCACCGAGCACCGGGTGCTGGTCGCCGCGGTCGCGCGGGCCACGACGGACGGGTTCGAGGCGCACACCTGGCGGCTGGCCTGGACGCTGACCCTCAGCCTCGACTCGCGCAACCTGTGGCACGAGTACGCCCTGCTGCTCGACACGGCGCTGGTGGCCGCCGACCGGATCGCGGACCCGGCCGGGGTGGCCTACTCGCACCAGGGGCTGGGCCGCGCGCTGGCCGCGCTGGGCCGCTACCCGGACGCGTCCACCCACCTGGCCCGGGCCCAGGAGAGCTTCGCCCGGCTCGGCGACCGGGCGGCGGAGGGCAACGTGCACATCGCGCTGGGCTTCCTGCGGTACCGGACCGGCGACTTCGACGCGGCGGTACGCGAGGCGCGGCTGGCGCTGGAGCTGTTCCGCGCGGCCGGGCACCGCAGCGGGCAGGCGCTGGCGCTGAGCAACCTCGGCTCCGCGCTGACCGAACTCGGCGAGCACGCGCCGGCGCTGGAGTACTGCCAGCAGGCGGTGGACCTGCGCCCGAGCTGCGCGTCAAGCTGCGGCGGCTGAGCGCGGAGCGGCACCGCACCCGGACCGCCCACCTGCGGGTCAGGGTTCGGGCTGGCGGGCGGGGGCGGCCATCCACGCGGCCAGCTGGGTACGGTTGGCGAACCCCAGCTTCGCCAGGCTGTGCCGCACGTGCGACTCGGCGGTACGCGGCGAGATGGCCAGCCGCCGCGCGATCTGCCGGTCGGTCAGCCCCTCCCGGACCAGCCCGGCGACCTGCGTCTCGCGCAGCGTCAGCGGGGCGGCGGCGGTACGGGCCGGCTCCGGCGGCGCGGGCCGGGTGCCGGTCAGCGCGTACCCGACGGTCGCGTCGAGGTCCATCTCCCGGCCCTCGGCGAACGCGCGCTCGTACGCGGCCGGGGAGAGCAGCTCCCGCGCCCGCCGCTCGGTACCCGCGCGCACCCCCGCGTGGTACGGCGACCCGAACGAGGGCAGCCCCACCATCCGCCACAGCTCCTGGGTGGCGCCCAGCAGCCGGGCTGCCCGCTCGCCCTCGCCCAGGTCCGCGACGGCACCCGCCAGCGGTTCCAGGCACATCACCAGCCCGACCACGTCGTGGCAGCGGTGCTTGGTCCGCACCGCGCGGGCCAGGTGCGCCACCGCGCGTACCGGATCGCCCTTGCCGCGCAGGGCCAGCGCGGTGAAATAGTCCACATAGGACCGTTGCCAGCGCTCGCCCAGGCGCTCGCACAGGGCCAGGCACTCCGGTGCCAGCGCCAGCGCGCCGTCGAGGTCACCGGACATCACCAGGGTGACGCCCAGCATCGGCATGGTCCGCAGCAGCCCCACGTCCAGCTCGGCGAGTGCCCGGTATGCCGCGATACAGTCGCGCATGGTAGCCACCCCGGCGTCCACGTCACCCCGGATCGCGAGGACCATCGCGCGCGTCTCCGCGGCGTACCGCAGCAGCTGGCCGTCCCCGCTCGCGGCCGCGCCGGCGCGGCACTGCTCGACCAGCGCGTCGGCCACCGCCAGGTCGCCCTGGCAGCCGGCCACGAAGGCGCCGGCCCACAGGGCCCAGCGGCGCGGCCGGCCGGTACCGCCGAGGGCCAGCGCGCGCTCCAGGTAGTACCGGCCCTCGCGCAGGTAGCCGCAGGCGATCCAGAAGAACCACAGGTGCGCGATCAGCTCCTGGCCGGTACCGAGTTCGGCCGGCTCGCGCAGGCAGTACTCGATGGCCGCCTGCACGTTGCGGTGCTCCCGGTGCAGCTCGCGGTACCAGCGCACCTGCTCCGGCCCGGTCCAGGCCGCCTCCGCCCGCCGGGCCAGCGCCGCGTAGTGGTCCCGGTGCCGGCGCCGGAGCCGGTCCGCCTGCCCCTGCTCGGCCAGGCGCTGCGCGCCGTAGTCCCGGATGGTGTCGAGCATCCGGTACCGGGCCGGCCGCGTGTCCGGCTCGCGGGTGAGGATCGACTTGTGTACCAACGATTCCAGCTGCGGGTACCCGTCGCCGCAGACCGCCGCCGCGGCCGGCACGTCGAAGCCGCCGGCGAACACCGACAGCCGCGCCCACAGCGCGCGCTGCTCCGGGTCGCACAGCTCGTAGCTCCAGTCCAGCGCGGCGCGCAGGTGTACGTGCCGGCGGTCCACCGCGCGGCTGTGGCCGAGCACCCGGAACCGGTCGTCGAGCCGGTCCGCGATCTGCTCCACCGACAGCACCCGCAGCCGCGCCGCGGCCAGCTCGATGGCCAGCGGTATCCCGTCCAGCCGCCGGCACAGCGCGACCACACCCGGGCACCCCTGCGCGGTCACCTGGAAGCCGGGTACCGCCGCCGCGGCCCGCACCCGGAACAGCTCGACCGCGTCCACCTCGCCGGGCTGCGTGGGGAAGGGCTGGATCAGGATCACCCGCTCGCCCGGCGCACCCAGCGGTTCCCGGCTGGTCGCCAGGATGCGCAGCCCCGGCGCGCCGGCCACCAGGGCGGTGGCCAGGCTGGCGCAGCCGGCGAGCAGCCGTTCGCAGGTGTCCAGCACGAGCAGTGCCGGCTCGCGGCCGAAGAACTCCGCGATCGCGGCGACCGGGTCGGGTGCGGTCTGGTCGCCGACGCCCAGCGCGGCGGACACCACGTGCGGTACCAGGTCGGCATGCTCCACATCGGACAGTCGGGCCAGCCACGCGCCGCCGGGCAGGTGGCGGGACAGGTCCCAGCCGACGCGTACCGCGATCCGGGTCTTGCCCACCCCGCCGGTGCCGGTGAGGGTGACCAGCCGGCCGCCGTGCCGGTCCCGCAGCCGCCGCTTGACCTCGCCGATCTCGCGGCGGCGGCCGACGAAGCTGGAGTAGTCCAGCGGTAGGTTCCCCTTGCGCGGCCGGTGCCTGCGGTCGGGCACGGTCACCGCATCCGCAGCACCGCGGCGATCTGCGCCACCGCCGCGTGCGCCGCGTCGAACAGGGCCAGCTTGCGCGGGAAGTTGTGCACCATGCCCTGGTACCGCGCGGCCACCACGGGGACGCCCGCGCGCAGCAGGGCGGCGGCGTACCGCTCGGCCTCGTCGCGCAGCACGTCCAGCTCCGCGGTGATGATGACCGCGGGCGGCAGCCCGGCCAGGTCGGCGCGCAGCGGGTCGAGGTCCGGCTGGCTGCGGTCCACCCCGGGCGGGGCGTACGCGTCCCAGAAGAAGCGCATCTCGTGCCGGTCCAGGCCGTACCCGTCCAGCGCGGGGTAGTCCGCGGCCGGGTCCAGCACCGGGCAGATCAGGACCTGCGCGGCCAGCCCGGCGCCGGCGTCCCGGGCGCGCCGCG